>CAMCYM010000214.1 GCA_945883885.1 Chryseobacterium gleum | reverse complement strand
CTGTGCGCTGACGTTCCTGCGCCAGCACCAAATCATGGATGCGCAAGGCTTCGAGGACCAACCCATTTCGCCGCCGTGGATTGCGTTCTTGAACAAAGAAGGCCCGTTGCTCTGGACCCAGGGGGAGCTTGCGGACCCACGCCATCCATGCACCTTCCCGGGTAGCTGTCCCCTCTGTGGCCTCCGCCGCGGTCCCCTCGGGCGTGGGCCAATCTTTCCAACCCTTCACCACCGCAATCTGGCCCGCCGGATAGGTCGTTCCATCCGCCGGAGAGAAGGGCGTTTCAGGGTCCACCCGAAACAATCCTGTGCACTCCACCACGACGTCCCTGCATCCATCCGGCCACCGCTTTTCGACGTAGATGAGCCGCATCATGCCCCCTGCTCCGCTGGGCTTCCCGTCGTGCATGCAGGGGATGCCGAACTCCTCTAACTCCATGCCCTCGAGCTGGTTGAATAGCTCTTGGTACCGCGGCTCGAACACGTGAAGGTGCAGCCGTTCGCCCGGAAGGGGCATCACGGGCAGCGGAAACAAGGCACACCTCACGCGGGACTCCTCCATGTCTGCAGAACAAGCTGAACCCCGGGCGGTTCAGTTCTCAGACGCGATTCCGGTGAGTTTCACCGCAAAGGCCGCCCCGCGTCCGTTGGGCAAGTACCCTTCCACGAGGACGGTCCCACGCGAGAGGAGGAGGATTTCATGTGCATCTTGCGCATTTCCGACGGGTTTTCCGTCGATGCGTGCCGCGATGAATCCGACCGGGATGCCTGCATTTTTGAATGGACCCGCCTCGATCCGTTCGGCCCGTGCGCCTGCTTTCAGCCCCATCCGACGCGCGGCGTCCGTTCCCAAATCAGAAAACAACACCCCGTACGATGTGCGTTCCTCGAGCTCCGAGCGGTTCAGCAACTTCGTCGAACCGGCAGCGTCCCGGAGTTCCACTTCCACGGCTTCGGCACGTCCGTTGCGCACCCGCTCCACAGCCACCCGGTCTCCAGGGCGGAAGCGCGCTACCGCATCTTGCAGTTCGGCAAAGGAGGACACCGGTTTCCCCTGCACGGCCACCAGCACGTCGCCCCGCTCGAGGTCTGCTTCTGCCGCCCCACTTCCGGGCGTGATTTCCTGAATGACCACCCCGTGCGCGTCCCGTGCGGCTTCGACCTGTACGCCGAGGAAGGCGCGTTGCACCCGTCCGTAAGCCACGAGGTCTTCGGCCACTTTGCGCACGATGGAAGAGGGGATTGCAAACGAGTACCCGCTGTACGAGCCCGTGGCCGAGGCAATGGCGGTGTTGATGCCGACGAGTTCGCCGCGGGTGTTGACCAGGGCGCCTCCGCTGTTCCCGGGGTTGACGGCGGCGTCGGTTTGGATAAACGACTCGATCGAAGGGGCACCACGGGCAAAATCTGGCCGCAGGATGGACAGGTTGCGTGCCTTCGCCGAGACGATGCCTGCGGTCACCGTGGAGGTGAGGTCGAACGGATTGCCCACGGCCAGCACCCATTCCCCCACTGTGACGGCATCGCTGTCGCCGAACTTCATGAACGGAAGCCCGTCTTCCGGCGTGTCGATGCGCAGCACCGCGAGGTCGGTGGAGGGGTCTGAACCGACGACCACTGCCGCATAGGTCCGGTTGTCGTTCGTGGAAACTTCGATTTCGTCTGCCCCGTCGATGACGTGGTGGTTCGTAACGATGAAGCCGTCGGGGCCAAACACCACGCCCGAGCCGCTGCCTTGCTGCACCTGCTCTGGCATGGTATACCCGAACAGATCCATCCACGGGTTGTAGGGCATGCGGCTCCGACTCACCGTTTTCACGTGGACCACGGCATCTACACTTGCAGCCGCAGCCGGCCGAAAATCCAGTCCAGCCGCAGCGGCGTTTAAGTCGGAAGAAGTCAACGCCACGGGGACATCGCGCACGCGGTCGAATGCAACGTCTTGCGAAGCCCGGTCAAGCACCCCGTTCGCGCCGAGCGCGATGGCAGCGCCCAAGAAAGAGGCAAGAATCAGACGGACATCCATGCGGCGAAAAAGTTTGTTCAGCGAAATAACGCCGCCCATCCCTTTTCCGTTTCCTTCCGGTTCTTAAGAAACTCTAACGCCTCAATGCGGCAACCGCGACCGCACGCACCCGTAGGTGAAGGTCCCGAGCAACGCCCCGAGGATGGCAATCAAGATGGGGGTATACCCCGCACCTACCAAGGCGAACAAGGGGGCAGGACAGGCGCCCGTCATGGCCCAGCCCATCCCGAAGACCGTGCCTCCGAAGAGGTATTTCTTCCATCCCGCAGGATAGCGGTGGATCGGCGATTCGGGCCCATCTACCGGGAACCAGCCGAAGCGGCGCGCACCGGCCACAAAGAGCGCCCCGGTCACGACCGCCGATCCGATGATGCCGTACATGTGAAACGCCTCGAATCGAAACATCTGTTCGATGGACGACTTGAACACCACGTGGGCATCGGTAAGGATGTACCCGAACACCGTTCCGATGCTCAAATACCAGAGAAAACCGCGCAATGTCATGGCGTCGGGAGCAGGGGTAAGATCAACCACGTCATCGTCAAGCCTCCGATGAAAAATCCCAACACGGCAATCAAAGAAGGGAGTTGAAGCGAACTGAGCCCAGAAATGGCATGTCCGGATGTGCATCCGTCGGCCCATCGCGTGCCGAAGCCGATCAAGAAGCCGCCTGCAAGCAGCCAAATCCAGGAAGCCGCCGACGTCCACGCCTCTGCGCCACCGAGCCACGCCGGTTCGAGGGTTTTCAACGCCGGCTCCCACGCGGCGGCCAGCGCACCGCCGAGGACGATGCCCCCCAACACGGTGAGGTTCCACCACCGGCTCTTCACGTCGATGCGGAAAAAGTCAGCGACTTTCCCCGCCCCCGCGAGGCTGCAGAGGGACTGGAAGTTGCTCGAGACGCCGAGCCGCTTGCCCGACAACAACAAAAGGGCCATGCATCCAGCGATGCACGGCCCGGCGATGTACCACGCCAGAGGTTCTGAATTCATGAGGCTTTCGTGCTCGGGCAAACATAGGTGGTCCGGGGCAGGTCTGTCTCGGCCAGGGCTTTGAAGCCCCCCACCACGTCTACGAGGTGATGGAACCCCCGCGCCTTCAAGATGGAATTGAAAATCATAGAGCGGTATCCGCCGGCGCAGTGCGTGTAGACGGTGCCGGCTGTCGGGACTTCTGCCATGTGGTCGTTCACGAAGTCCAGCGGGAGGGTTTGGGCGATTTCGAGGTGTTCGGCTTCGAATTCGGAGGGTTTGCGGACGTCGAGGAGTGCGACCGTTCCGCTGTGGGCGAGTGCCGCGAATGCAGACGCGGTGATCCGCTCCAGCGTGGCCACTTCCCGACCCGATGCTTCCCAAGCGGACATCCCCCCGTCGAGGAATCCGAGCGTGCGGTCGTATCCGACCCGGGCGAGGCGTGTAACCACTTCCTCTACACGGTCCGGCGCTGCGACCAGCGCGATGGGCTGGGTGAGGTCGGGCACCAAGGCGCCTACCCACGGCGCGAAGCCGCCGTCT
>CAMCYM010000213.1 GCA_945883885.1 Chryseobacterium gleum | reverse complement strand
TCCTCCTCCAGTTCGGTGGCAATTCCGTCCCCCACCTCAAAGACGCAGCCGGCGCCCGCCGCTTCGGAAGCTGGTTCGGAAGCCAAATCGACCACCTGCAGAGCCTCTTCCCCGACGCGGCGCTCGTCGTCATCGGCCCGTCCGACATGTCCGAGCAGCGCGGGACCGCCTTCACGACCTACCCGTATTTGGCGGCCGTGCGCGATGCGATGCGGGACGAATCGGTGGCGCGGGGGGCGCTTTTTTGGGACCTCTTCGCCGTGATGGGCGGCGAAAACTCGATGCACGCCTGGACCACGACCCAGCCGCCGTTGGCCGGACCCGACCACATCCACTTCACGCCTGCCGGGGCCCGCAAAGTCGGCAAGCTGCTGATGCAATCGTTGGACGCCGAGTGGCACGCCTGGTGCCTCTCCTCCACCCCTCCTGCCCCATGATGCGGACCGCGATGTTGCTCTGCGCTCTCGGGGCCCTCAGCGCGCGCGTGAGCGGAGCGAGCGGACCGGACAGCGTGTACCGTGCCGTCGGCGCACAACGGCTGCCCATCGAGTTTCCGGGGGGCGTGGGTACGTTTGATGCCTTTTTCCGCTCGCTCGACGGCGTCATCCGGCGAGGCGCTGGCAAGATTGACATCGTCCATTGCGGCGGCAGCCATGTCCAAGCAGGCGCCTACGGCCAGGCCATGCGCAGTTACTTCGACGCCTATGCGCCGAGCATCCTCCGCGAGCGCGGACTGGTGGTGCCCTGGGAGGCGGCTGGGACGCATGGGAGCCACGGGGCGGAGTTCCGCAGCGACCTCGCGTGGGAAGGCGGACGCATTGCGGTGTCCCAGCACGAGGGGCCCTTCGGCGGAACCGGCATGCGCGGGACGGCGCACGGGGCCGGGCGGTTCAGCTGGACGGCATTGCATCCGAAGGGTAGCCCCTTCGTGTGCGACAAGGTGCTGCTTCTCGGGAGTGCAGAAGGGCTCGTGCCGCGCTGGGACGGGCCGCCCTCGGCGTGCACCTCCACCGCCTTCAAGGAGGGAATCGGCTGGGAATTCACGTTGTGCGAGCCGGTGGACGAGGTGGCCTTCGCCCTGGTGCCGGATTCCGTGGCACCTGCCGACAGCAGCAGAACGGGGCGAGCGGCCTTCCACCTCCACGGCGCGGTGCTCGGGTCGACTGGCGAACAGGGCGTGGTGTGGCACGAGTTGGGTGTGAACGGCGCGAGCACCGCAGGGTTTCTGCGGGCCGAAGGCTTCGGAACCACGTTGGCGGCCATCGGACCGGAGCTCGTCATCTTCGGGCTGGGCATCAACGATGCACACGGCCCGCCGAACGGCTTCGACCGCTCCGCTTTCGAGGCCCGCTACGATCGGCTCATTGCCCATGTGCGCGAAGCCGCCCCGGACGCCGCCATCCTGCTGCTCACGAACACCGACAGCGCCTACCGCGGCAAGGCGAACCCGAATGCGGAGGCGGTTCGCGAGGCCATGTTCGCCCTGGGCAAGCGCCACCAAGTTGCCGTGTTTGACCAGTACCGTGCCATGGGGGGTGGGGGCAGCATGTCCCGTTGGGTAGCGGCTGGATTGGGCCAAACGGACAAGATCCACTTCACCCGGGACGGTTATGGCGTTCTCGCCCGGTTGCTGTTCGATGCCCTGCTCGCCGGATGGGGCGATTTCGTTTCTCCCACAGTTCCCGCACGATGACCTTTCTCCAGGGTGAGTTTTGGGTGTTTTTGACCGGGGTGCTCCTGGGCATTTGGGCCATTGAACGCGCGTACGGAGAGCGGCGCTCGGGCATCCTCGCCCGGAATGCCTTCCTCGCCGTGGTCAGCCTGTACTTCTACTACATGACCAGCGGGTGGTTCGTGGGACTGCTGCTGGCGACCACCCTGTCCGACTGGGCCATCGCACGGCGCATTGAACCGCTGGAAGGACGCAAGCGAAAGGCATGGCTTGCGGTGAGTTTGGTCCTCAACCTCGGCATCCTGGGTACGTTCAAGTATGCCTACTTCTTCGCCGACAACCTGAGCGCTTGGGCGGACCTCGTAGGCGGCGGCTTCGCATCCTCGGCACACGCGTTCCGCGATTCGATTGCCGACCGCATCGCCCTGCCCGTGGGCGTCAGCTTCTATACGTTCCAAACGCTCTCCTACTCCATCGACGTCTATCGGCGCGAATTGCCCGCCGTTCGAAATCCGCTCGATTTCGCGTTTTACGTGAGCTTCTTCCCCCAGCTGGTTGCCGGTCCCATCGTGCGGGCGAAGGAGTTTATGCCGCAGGTCCTGGCGCCGGCACAGGTGACCCGACTGGGGTATGGGCTGGGCATCTTTTGGATCCTCAACGGCCTGCTGAAAAAGGTGTGGGTGGCCGATTTTCTCGCCACCCGGTTCGTCGACGGCGTCTTCCTCGCCCCAGAATCGTTTACGGGCGTTGAGGTCCTCTTTGCCTTGTACGCCTACAGCTTGCAGGTGTACGCGGACTTCAGCGGGTACACGGACATGGCCATCGGGGTGGCCTTGCTCATCGGCTTCCGCCTGCCCCAAAACTTCAACAGCCCCTACAAGGCGGCGAACCCGGCAGAGTTTTGGCGACGCTGGCACATGAGCCTCTCCACGTGGCTGCGCGATTACGTCTACATCCCCATGGGCGGCAACCGCGGCCTGTCCCGCGGAACGTGGGTGGCCGCCGGACTCACGGCGTCGTTCGTGGTCTTCATGCTGCCTGCCGGCACCGCCCGCTGGGTGGCGCTGGGCGTGTGCGCGGCCGGGGCCGGGGCGGTGGCCGCGTTCCCGTCGCTTCGGCGCGCCGCCTCGACGAATGCCCACATGATGCTGACCATGCTCGTCGGTGGACTTTGGCACGGCGCGAGCTGGAACTTCGTGCTGTGGGGCGGAATGAACGGGCTAGGGCTCGCACTCTGGAAGGGCCTGAGCAGCCTGTACACGCGCCTCCGTCTCCCCATCCACTCCTGGGCTTGGCGCGTGGCAGGCATCACTGCCACCTTCCATTTCATCACTTTTACCCGGATTTGGTTCCGCTCAGGCAGCAAGACTACGTGGGAGGACATCGGCACGACGCACGACCTGAGCAGCGAATGGTCCACCGCCGCCACCGTTCTGGAACGGCTGAGCACGCTCGGGCATCCCGCACCGTATGCGGCCCTGCTGCACGGCTACCGGGACGTGCTGCTGGTGCTCAGCGTCGGATTCGTCATCCATTTCTTGCCGGAAGCCTTGAAAACAACGTACCGCCATCACTTTGCCCGTGCGCCGTGGCCGGTACATGTGGTGGCGGTACTGGTGTCCATCGGGCTCGCATGGAACGCGATGGCGCATGGCCTGCAGCCCTTTATCTACTTCCAGTTCTGACCGGATTTGTTTCGCGGCTCAGTCCGCGAGCTCCGCGGGCTGCTCGGTTTCTTGGTAGGCACTGCAAGAGCCCTGATTCGTCATGCATCCGGTGGCGAGTACGGAGAGAACAGCCACTGCAACAGCGAGTTGAAAGAAGGATTTCATAGCAAACGTGGTTTCCATCAAATGTAACTCGATTGCAAACGTACTT
>CAMCYM010000212.1 GCA_945883885.1 Chryseobacterium gleum | reverse complement strand
GTTGCGGCGGTTTGGGCCTCGCACATGCTCGCCATGCAGGTAGGGAACAAGCCGATTCCGCTGGATTGGGTGGGCATGGACGTGGCGCACGACCTGACCTACATCTTCCTCGAAACGCGGCCGGGCGCGACCGGAAAAGCGAAAGAACTTCGCATTCGAAATGCGGCTTTTTTCCAGCAATTCACCGACCAAATCAACGAAGTCAACGTGCGATTCGGAACCTATGATTCGAAGCGCGCCCTGGACCGTTCGGAACCGGAAGGCGTCTTTTCCTTGCGATGAGTGCTCCCCACCTCCCCCTGCGTACGCGGGAAGAAAAGGCGCACCGTGTGCAGGAGGTGCTGCAGGAGCTCTTTCCACACCCGCCTGTTCCGCTCGACCACACCGACCCGTACACGCTCCTGGTCGCCGTGTTGCTCTCGGCCCAGTGCACCGATGAACGGGTGAACCGCATTACGCCCGCCTTGTTCGCCCTTGCTTCCTCGCCGCAGGCCATGGTGCAGCATGCGGTCGAGGCCATCGATGCCATCGTGCGTCCCTGCGGACTTTCGCCCACGAAGGCAAAGCACATTCGCCGACTCAGCGAACTGCTCATCGAGCGGCATGGCGGTCACGTTCCCGCGGATTTTGCCGCACTGGAAGCCCTGCCGGGGGTAGGCCACAAGACGGCATCGGTCGTCATGGCGCAGGCCTTCGGCGTGCCGGCATTCCCCGTAGACACCCACATTCACCGGCTGATGACGCGGTGGGGACTGACCGATGGCCGCAGCGTCGAACAAACCGAGCGGGATGCGAAGGCGCTGTTTCCCGAGGACCGCTGGAACGACCTGCATCTGCAAATCATCTTTTATGGACGTGCGTTCAGCCCTGCACGCGGGGTGGATCCTGCAAAGGATGTGTTGCTGCGCGAACTCGGAACGCCTGAGGAGCAGGCCAAATGGGGAATCACCGCATGAATCCCGACGGCCGCGGCTTCTTCATCGGACTCCCGAATCCCATCGGGCCACTCGAACGGTGGGGCCGTGAACTGCGTCATCTGCTGCGGTGGAGCTTGCTTGTCGTGCGCAACCGCGGTCGGCGGCCTCCCGCGGTCGTGGCGTGGCCCCACCTCCCCTCCCGTCGATCTGTGCTCCATCGGGTGTGTGCAGAGCTGGGCTGGGAACTGACGAATCGTCCGCGCCGCCGAGCTGTGCTCCACATCCGGTTCGAGGATGCCACGGAAAAGGCAACTCCGCTGCCGGGTTGGTTCGGATCCGGGGGGGCTCGGGTCCTGAATGCCGCGTGCACGGACATCCGCAAATCCACGCTCGACCGGCACCACTGCGCCGTGTTCGGCTACGGTCTCGCAGTAGACCCCTGCGCACACCGCGGTCCGATGCTGGAGAAGGGGGACGGCAACGCCCTCCACGACGGCAGAATCGTCGAAGGACCGCTTGCACCCGATGCGGTGCGGCCCGACAAGGTGTACCAGCAGGTGGTCAACAACACCGACGGCCGGGGGCAACGCTTCGATCTCCGACTCGGCTACATTCTCGGCGAATTTCCTGTCGTGTATGCAAAGTTTAAGATTCAAGAATCCCCGTTTACAAACGAGATATCGCTCGTTGAACTTCGCAAAACGGATGCGGAATTCAGTGGAGAAGAATTGCGATTGATTTCATTGCTGCTCGAAGCGATGGGCGTAGACAGTGCGGAGTTGGATGTGCTGCGGGATGCCACCACAGGCCAAATCCACGTCGTCGACGTCAATCCCACTCCGTGGGGACCGCCGGCCGGTCTCCGGGAGCCGATGCGATCCCGTGCCATCGCAGCCTGCGCGCGCGCATACCGTTCCGCCGTCGTGCATGCTCCAGGACGTCCAGCTGCGGTCTAAGAGGCCGTCGAGAGCAAGTAGGCTTTGAGCGCCGCGTAATCCGCCGGAAGGGTCGTTTTTTCCGCCGGCTTCTCAAGGCAGGCCGCCAAGGATTCAGGAAGTGCCGGTGCAACTCCGGTGTGCTCCAGCACAGCCTCGCTGAACTTCGCCGGATGGGCCGTGCCCAGGACCACCACCGGTGCGGTGGACCGGCCCATGCACTCCCGCGCGGCAGCCAGCCCTACGGCCGTATGTGGACATGCAAGGTACCCGGCTTCGTTCCAAGTGCGCTGCATCTCATGCACCGTAGAATCTTCGCGCACGACCGCCCCGCGCACCGCCGCGCGCAAAGCAGCGACATCGCCCCCGAATAGTGCATCCAACCGAGGCGCATTGCTCGGATCGCCGACATCCATGGCATTCGAAAGGGTCGCCACCGAAGGACGGGGCACATAGGCCCCGCCGGCGAGGTACGTCGGGTACACATCGTTTGCATTCGTTGCCGCCGTGAATCCCGCCGCCGGCATCCCCATCCGGTGGGCGAGCACGCCTGCGGCAAGGTTGCCGAGGTTCCCGCTGGGAACCACGAAGTGCACCGGTCCACCGAGCAGATAGGTGGCATAGGCATAATAGAGGGCTTGGGGCATCCAGCGGGCGACATTGATCGAATTCGCACTGGTGAGCGGTCGTTTGTCCCGCAAGCCCTCGTCGAGAAAGGCCTGCTTGACGAGGCGTTGGCAGTCGTCGAAGGTGCCTTGGATCTCCAGTGCGCGGATGTTGCCGCCGGCCGTGGTGAGTTGGAGTTCCTGCAATGGGCTGACGCGTCCACCGGGGAACAAAATGACCACATCGATGCCGGGAACGCCCTGGAAACCCGCTGCAACCGCAGAGCCGGTGTCGCCGGAGGTGGCCACGAGAACGGTCAACCGGCGGTCGTTGACGGAGCCCAGCAACCGGGCCATGCTGCGGGCGCCTACGTCCTTGAAGGCCGCGGTAGGTCCGTGGAACAACTCCAGCACGTACCGGCCATCTTCGAGGGCAACCAGCTCCATGGGGAAGTCGATGGCTCCGCGGAACAGCGCGCGCAAGGTGTCTGCATCGAACCCATCGCCGACGAAGGGTGCGAGCACCGTGGCGCCGAAGTCGCCCGGTTGCGCATTTTCTGGATCGAGCCAAACGCTCTCCTCCAGCACGGGCACGTGCTCGGGAAAGTACAGTCCACGGTCCGGGGCGAGGCCTTCCACCACCGCCTCGGCAAAGCCCCGCTCGATGGTGGGGTCGGTCAAACTTCTGAATTTCATCTCTTTGCTACTCGGAAACTCCTTAGGATTGTGGGATTCAGACGAACAAGAAACGCGGACTACTCTACCACGTGCGCGCCTCGGTCGGCGAGCGCCGTGAGGTGGAGGTCCGCTCGGTACCCGGCGGCGGCCACCGCGGCGCGGGCGGCCTCTCCCGCGGCACGGGCCGTCGCTGCATCGAAGGCCACCCAAAACGTGGACGGGCCGCTGCCCGCGATGCCGCCCGCGCGGGCCCCGGCCGCAAAGGCCGCGGCCCGGACGGCGTCGTACGCCGGGAGAAGGGCGGACCGAGCGGGGCCGATGTACAGGTCTTCGAGGGCGAAGGCGGCGGCGACGCCGTCCCCGCGGTGGCAGGCCGCCACGAAGGCGGCCAGCCAGCGCGCTTGGTCCACAGCCAAC
>CAMCYM010000211.1 GCA_945883885.1 Chryseobacterium gleum | reverse complement strand
CATCCGCAGCTCTTCAAGCGACGCATCCCAGACTTGCTCGTCACTCGGGCCCACGGGGCGGTGCTTTTCACCATCGGAGCCTTGGTGCTCTTGTGCATTTTGCTGAGCATCACCGAACAGCACATCCTCGCCCAACCGGGGCGCAACGTGCTGGACCTCATGTTCGAAGCAGCCAGTGCGTTCAACACCGTCGGGCTGTCTACGGGGATTACGGCACAACTTTCAGACGCAGGAAAGGTTATCATCGTGTTGGCCATGTTCATCGGCCGCATCGGGACGCTCACCATCGCGTTCGCGATCGGTGGGCGTTTGGTCGCAAACCACTTCAAATACCCGGAAGGCCACACGATGGTCGGCTGACACATGGGAACCCGCATCACTCCGTACGCCCCCGCTGAGCAGGAGGCCAAATCCGCGCAAGTAGCGCGCATGTTCGATAACATCGCGCACAGCTACGACGCTCTGAACCACGTGTTTTCGTTCGGCATCGATGTGTTGTGGCGCAAACGCGCCGTACGGATTTTGCGGAAGCGCCTTGCCGGGCGAACGGCGCCGTGGGAAGTGCTGGATGTGGCGACGGGGACCGCAGATTTCGCGCTTGAATTGGTGCGGATGGGCCTGCCGGTGCGCGTCACGGGGGTGGACATCTCGGTCGGCATGTTGGACGTCGGTCGCGGCAAAGTCGCCCGCAAAGGTTGGTCAGACCGCATCGAATTGGTGGAAGGCGACAGCGCTTCACTCCCCTTTGATTCCGGCAGATTCGATGCCGTGTGTGCTGCATTCGGCGTGCGCAATTTCGAAGACCTCGACGCAGGACTCGCGCACATGGTTCGGGTGTTGAAGCCCGGCGGAACGCTCTGCATCCTAGAGTTTTCCCGGCCCACTTCCTTTCCGATGAAGCAGCTCTTCGGTCTCTACTTCCGGCGCATCATGCCGGCTGTGGGGCGTTGGGTTTCGAAGGATCCTGCGGCATACGGGTACCTTCCGGAAAGCGTGGCGGCGTTTCCAGACGGGGAAGCGTTCCTCGCCCGGATGCGCACCGCCGGGTGCACGGAGGCGCATGCAATCCGGCTGACCGGCGGGGTGGCAAGTCTGTACTTCGGCACCGCCCCTGCTGCATGATCCTGCGCGTTTCGCCGTCCGAGCTGTCCGGCAGCGTGCTTGCCCCCCCGTCCAAATCCGTTACGCAGCGCCTCCTTGCCACCGCCCTCCTCGCTTCCGGCACCTCGCGCCTCGAAGGCATCTCTGAATCGGACGATTGCACCGCAGCGCTCGGTGCCACGGCGGCGCTCGGCGCAGACATCGAACTCGGCGACGACGCGGTAGCCGTCACCGGTTGTGCGGGGAAACCGCGTCCGCGCGGATCGGACGTCGCCTGCGGGGAATCCGGGCTGGGCCTGCGGCTCTTCACTCCCATCGCCGCACTCGCCGATTCCGAAGTCACCCTGACCGCCACGGGCACATTGCGCACGCGTCCCATGGATGCGTTCGCCCGTTGCCTCCCGGCGCTGGGGGTCTCCCTAACATCCGACGATGGCCGGCCTCCGCTGAAGGTACAAGGCCCGCTGCAGGGAGGACGCTTGACCCTCGATGCGTCACTGAGTTCGCAGTTCTTGACAGGTTTGCTGACCGCATTGCCCTGTGCGTCGGGGGATTCGGAGTTGAGGGTGGAAGGCCTCGTCAGCCGCCCGTACATCGCCATGACCCTGGCAGTGTTGCGCGACTTCGGACTGGTCCTCGAAGCAGACGACGCCTTCACCCACTTCCACATCCCGGGCGGCCAAATCCCCCGTCCCATCACAACCGCGGTCGATGGCGACTGGAGCGGCGCCGCCTTCCTCCTCGTGGCCGGCATGCTCGCCGGCACACCGCACCTCGAAGTCACTGGCCTCGACAACCGGTACCCCCAAGCCGACGAAGCCATCCGGGGCGCCCTTCTGTTCGCCGGCGGCCGGACCGCAGCAACGGCCGACGGCCTCCGCATCGACCGTCGACCGGTCCGCCCGTTCACGGTGGACCTCACCGATGCGCCCGACCTCTTCCCTCCCCTTGCCGCACTGGCCGCTTTCGCCGACGGCCCCTCCGTCCTCCGCGGTGCAGGAAGGCTCACCCACAAAGAATCGGACCGCGCAGCGACCCTCGCCTCCGAGTTCGCAAAAGCCGGCATCGGCGTACAGCGCGACGGCGACGCACTTGTCGTCACCCCGCGCACGTCCGGGCCGAAGGTGCTCCCCGCGCGGCTCCACAGCCACGGCGACCACCGCATCGCCATGGCCGCCGCCGTACTCGGCACGGCAGGCGCCCCCATCGAAATCGACGGTGCAGAGGCCGTCGCAAAAAGCTACCCCGCCTTCTTCGACGACCTCGAATCCATCGGCGGCCGCATCGCGTGGGTCAGCAACCGCTGATCAGCGGACAACCACCCGGACGGCCGTAGTTCCCGAGAAAATCACGTACACCCCCGGCGCAAGTACTACGTGCGCCGCAGCACCGCGGCCCGCAGCCACCTCCCGTCCCGCCGCATCCCGCACCGACCATTGCGCATCTGCCGCAATACCGCGGAGCGCGAATCCACCGGCATCGGCGGGGTTCGGGAAGACCGTGAATGCGGAATGCTCAGGTGTTGCGACCGCATTCGGCGCACACGGGCCTTCGGTCCAGGTGGCCAATCCGCCGTGGTACCAGGCCGCACAGGCGTTTGCGTACGTCACTCCGTCGCAGCCACACACTTCCGTGTTGACCGCACACATCGCCGCGTCGAAATTCTGCACGACGCGGTCGGCGTCGAAACAATCCCCCGCGCAGGGGCCTGCAGACCATTGTGTATTCCAGTCCACGTAGGTGGCGAAGCAGTCGTTCAGGTGGGACGCACCGTCACAGCCGCAGACGGGAGCCGGGACGAAGGGGCTGCAATCGATGGTGGGATCGGCGAGAGACGGGTCGATGCAGGTGCCGCAAACCGCTTGGCAGGCCTCAAGGGTCGTGAAGAAATAGGGCGCATAGTCGATGTTGCCGGCCACGGTCCCGCAGCCGCTGATCCACGTGCACCCGCCCCCGATTGAGCCTACACCCACCACCATGTCGCACAGCCCGAAGTCCAGGCCGGCCAAATCAAAGCACTCCGTGGGCTCCCCTCCTGTGCACTCCCCGGGGGTCCAGGATGTCACGCCGCCCCAGTTCACGGCTTCACAATCGTTGCCGTAGGTCACACCGTTGCATCCGCACACCGGCAGCCAAATCATGGGACACGCGGCATCCGGATTGATCAACGAAGGATCGACGCAGGTGCTGCCGCAGGCCGTGTTGCAGGCTTCGATGGTTTGGAAGAAATAGGCCTCCATCCCCATCCAATCGCAGCCGGACACCATCGTGCAGGCGCCATCGACGAAAGCGATTCCGAGCGGCATGGCGCACGCTCCGAAGTCCACATTGCTCAAATCGGTGCACGAAACCGTTCCGCATTCACCTGGCGTCCAAGCAGTCACGCCCGCCGCGTTCGTCGCCACGCAGCTGTTCGAATAGGTCACCCCATCGCACCCGCACACCGGATCGT
>CAMCYM010000210.1 GCA_945883885.1 Chryseobacterium gleum | reverse complement strand
GGTGGGGACGCCGCGGATGCCGTAGGCGTTTGCGAGTGCGGGGTTTTTGTCCACGTTGACTTTCAGCACCTTGACGCGGTCGCCGACCGAGCGGGCGTAGCGGTCGATTTCCGGCATCATGGTTTGGCACGGGCCGCACCAGTCGGCGTAGACGTCAATCAGGACCGGGGTTTCGCCGTTGATCAGCTCCCCGAAGGAGGCGCCGCTGCTCATGCGAGTCGTGCGATGCTGTCGTAGCCCCCGAGGTTGTAGACCTGCTTGAACCCCTTCGATTTCAGGAAGTTCGTGGCTGCACCGCTCCGGGCGCCGCTGCGGCAGTAGAGGTAGTGCGGCTGGGCGGGGTCGAGGGTCTTCCAGGCCGATTCCATCGCGCCGGCGTTCCAGTCGATGCACTTCGCGCCGGGCCAGGTGCCGCCGGACGTTTCGAGCGGGGTGCGGCAGTCGATGACCACGCCGCCTTGGGTTTTGATTTGGTCCGCGAACTCCGTGGGCTTCAAATCGGTAGAGGGTCCGAAAAAGAACATGGTGGTGTGTTTTGCTGCGCCAAATGTCCGCCGCAGCCCCCGCCCCGTGCGTGCCTCAAGTCACCGTCCGGCGCGACCGAGCGTGCCGCGGTGGATGCTGTGCCGGCCCAGCGCCACGCTGCCATCCTGCTCCATCCGCTTCAGCAACCGGCTGATCACTTCGCGGCTGGAGTTCAGATCGGTCGCAATCTCCGCGTGGGTCAGCCGCAGCTCGTCCGTCCCGCGCGCCTCGAACGCCCGCCCGAGGTAGTGCGCCAGCCGCTCGTCGAGCGACCGGAACGCGATGGCATCCAGCGTTTCGAGGGTTTCCTCAAACCGCCGCCGGTACGTCGACAGCACGAACTGCATCCACGACGGATGCTGCTGCAACAGCGCGTCCGTCACCGCAATCGGCACGGCCAGCGCCTCCACCTCCTCCTCCGCCACGGACTTGAGCGCCGACACGCGGTGCTGCGCCGCACACAGCATGCTCAGCGCGCACCCCTCCCCCGGCTCGATGTGGTACAGGTAGTACTCCGACCCGTCGTCGTCTTCGCGGTACACCTTCGCCGCCCCGCTCAGCACGAGCACCGTCGCCCGCACCGCCTCCCCCGTCCGCACCATCGCCTCCCCCGCCTTGAACTTGAGCCGCTCCCCGCGCCGCGCGAGCTCCTCCCGCACCTCCTGCGCCAGCCCCGGATACAACGTCCCCAGCCGCTCCAGCAACACGAGCTGCCGCTCCGTCCACCCCTGCTTCATCGACGATTCCATGTGCCCCTTTCGTTTTCCTTCCCCAAATCTACCTCCCCCAACCCCGTCCTTCAACCTCAACTCAACCCTCGTCCTCGATTTCAACCTCAACCTCAATCCTCCCTACCCCCCCACCACCACGTCAATCGCACGCGCCAGCTCGCGGTCCTTCTGCGTGACCACCCCGCCGTCGTCGTGCGTGTGCAGCTCGAGCCGCACGTAATTGCCTGAATTCACGATGACCGGATGGTGGCGGTGCGCCTCCGCGAGCAGGGCCACGCGGGTGATGAAGGTGAAGGCCTCCGGAAAGTCCCGGAACCGGAACTCGCGCACGAGGCGGTTGTCGCGTTCATTCCACATACGGCAAAAGTAGCGCAGCCGCCCGTGTTACCTTTCGGCCATGGAAGTTCGTCCCATCCCCTTCGCGCCGCCGCCCATCGACGAAGCGTGCATCGCCGCGGTGGTGCGGGTGCTGCGGAGCGGTTGGATCACGTCCGGGCCGGAGCTGGCGGCGTTCGAGGAAGAGCTCGACGCGTGGATCCGGGAAGCGGAGCCGGACGGGAAAGGGCGGGAGCGGTGCGTGTGTCTGTCGAGTTGGACGACGGCCTGCGAGCTGATGCTGCGGTGGTGGGGCGTGGGGCCGGGGGACGAAGTCATCGTCCCGGCGGTGACGTATGCGGCGACGGCGAACATCGTGTTGCACTGCGGGGCGACGCCCGTGCTGGTGGATGTGGGGGCGGACGGGACGGTGACGGCTGCGGCGGTGGAGGCGGCGATGACGGAGCGGACGAAGTGCGTGATGCCCGTGGATTTGGGCGGCTGGCCCGCGGACGTGGCGAACATCCGGGCCGTCGTCGAGCGTGCGCGGGGGCTGTTCCGGCCGGCGACGGAGGTGCAGGAGCGGCTGGGGCGGGCGCTGCTGTTCGTCGATGCCGCGCACTCGCTCGGCGGGCGCGTGGGCGGACGCCGGGTGGGCCTGCAGGCGGATGTCACGGGCTACAGTTTCCACGCAGTCAAGAATTTGACCACGGCCGAGGGAGGCGCCCTCTACCTCAACCTCCCCCCCTCCTTCGAGCCGTCTGAAATCGCTCGCTGGATCCGCATCTACAGCCTCCACGGCCAAACGAAGGACGCCTTCGCCAAGGCCACCGGCGCTTCCTACCACTACGACATCGTCGCCGCGGGCTACAAGTGCAACATGACGGACCTGCAGGCCGCGCTGGGCCGGGCCCAACTCCCGCAGTACGACGCTGCACTCGCGCGCCGCCACGCCCTGGCTGAACGCTACGCCGCCGGGCTCGCCGACGACCCGCGCTTCCTCCTGCCCCCGCTGTCCGACGGCACCCGCCTCAGCGCCTTCCACCTCTACCCGCTGCGGCTGCGCGGCTGCACCCCGGAACGCCGCGACGCCGTGATCGACGCCCTGCGGGCCGAGGGCATCGCCACGAACATGCACTTCCTGCCGCTGCCCCTCCTCACAGTCCACCGCGAGCGCGGCGAAACGCTGGCCCCTTATCCCGGCGTTGCCGCTTGGCACGCCGAAGAAATCTCGCTCCCCCTCCACCTCGCCCTCACCGACGACGACGTGGACCGCGTGGTCGAAGCTGTGCGCCGCCTCGCCCCATGAACGGCGGACACTGGATCGGGCGGTGCGCCGCCGCCGCGCTGCTCCTCGCCCTTGCCCCCGCCCTCGCCGCGCTCGGGCTCGCCATCGCCCTCGGCAGCCCCGGCGGCCCCCTCTATCGCCAAACCCGCGTCGGCCAGTACGGCCGCCCCTTCACGCTCTACAAGCTCCGCTCGATGCGGCAGCGCCCCACCGCCGACCTCGCCCTGACCTCCGGCGACCGCGATCCCCGGGTCACGCCCATCGGCCGCTTCATCCGCCGCACGAAGCTCGACGAGCTCCCCCAACTCTACAACGTCGTCCGCGGCGACATGGCTTGGGTCGGCCCCCGCCCGGAAGTCCCCGAGTTCGTCGCGCACTACACGGCCGCCCAGCGCGCCGTCCTCGACGTGCGCCCCGGCCTCACCGACCCCGCCAGCCTCGCCGGCTTCGACGAAGCCGAAGAAATCGGGCGCGCCGCCGACCCCGAACGCCACTACCTCGACGTGATTTTGCCGCGCAAGCTCGCCTTGCAACTCGACTACTGCGCCCACCGCAGCGTCACGACCGACGCCCGCGTGATCTTCGAAACCGTGCGGCGGATGCTCAGCGCGCGACGCGGCTGAACTCCTTGACCATCGTGTGCAGGCACGACGCGTCGGTGCTGCGGCCGTGGTGCTCTTGGATCCATTGCAATCCACCGA
>CAMCYM010000209.1 GCA_945883885.1 Chryseobacterium gleum | reverse complement strand
GCCGCCTTCGCCGGCTGGCTGGCCGACCCCGGGGCCCTCGAATCCGAGCTCCGCGCCGGCGCAGAACGCGCCCGCGCCGTGGCCTCCGACGTCCTCGCCCGGACCCGCTCCCGCCTCGGTTTCTGACCGATTCCCGCGGCGCAACCTCTCACTCGGCGTGAGGGTCCTCCTTTTGGCCCGGTATTTGTCCGCCTCCCCACGTCCTCCCACCCTCATCCCTCCGCGGCGCAGCCGCGCCTCCCCCCCCAACCCCAACCCCGACCTCAATCTCAATCTCAATCTCAATCTCAATCTCAATCTCAATCTCAATCTCAATCTCAATCTCAATCTCAATCTCATCCCTCAACCCTCACACTCCCCCATGCTCCTCTCCCTCCTCCTCCCCTTCTTCTTCCTCCCGGCCACGCCGGAAGTCGACCCTTCTGAAAAGAAGTTCACGTCAAAAATCGACCACGTCGTCGTGTACCAGCAAGGAGCGCAAGTCGAACGGGTGGTGGAAGTCAGTCTGTTAGCAGGAGGCACGACCGTGGTCATCCCGGATCTGAGCACCGCAATTGACCCCAGCAAACTGCGGATTACCGGGTCGGGGGACTTCACAGTGCTGAGCATCAGCCACCGCTACCACACGGACACGTTGAAGGGGAAGGAAAGCGAGACCGAGCGGCAACGGCTGTACAAGCGCCGCAACGAGCTGGCCCAGCAGATCAACATCGAAAACGGCCAACGCATCCTCTTCGACCGGGAGGAGGAATTGCTGCTCAACAATCGGGCATTCACCGTGAAGGACAGCGGCGTGGACCTCGAGCGGCTCATCAAGGCGAACGGCTACTTCCGGGAGCGCTTCCTCGCCATCCACACGGGCCGGGCGGCCATCGATGCGAAAGTGGCTTCGATCAACGAGCAAATCGGAGCGGTAGACGAGCAGATCTTGAAGCTGCCCGCCCTGGAAACGAAGACATCCCTGGAAGTCATCGTCCGCGTAGAGGCGACGAAGGTGGTGAAGGGCGAACTCGTCGTGTCGTACTGGATGCAAAATGCCGGGTGGTCGCCGTCCTACAACGCCCGGGTGGTGACGATTGCCGAGCCGCTCCGGCTCGAGTACCAGGCCATGGTGCGTCAGCAAACGGGGGAGGACTGGAAAAACGTGGGCCTCACCATCTCCACCGGGATGCCGAGCACGAACCGGTCGAAGCCCGACCTCATGCCGTGGATGCTCGACGGGCCTTCGTTCGTGCCGAAAGGCCAAGCTTCAGGCGCAGCCGCAAACGCCTGGCTCCGCTCCCAACCCTACAACCCGAACGTGCGCGACGTCCGCGGCCAACTCTATGACGTCTATGGAAATCCGCTGATCGGAGCCCAAGTTTGGGCCGGCGGCAGCGTCGTGACGACGGACGTGAACGGCTTCTACACACTCGGTGTGCCTGCGGGGGTGACCGCCGTGAATTTTGCCTACGCCGGCCACACCCAAGAAAGCCTATCGGTGAGCGCACCGGTCATGAACGTCGCACTGTCTCCGCAAGTCATGCAACTCGACATGGTCGAAGACGCCTCCTCCCGCGATGACATGGACGATGCCCTGTTCTCGCGGTCTGCAAAGCGGGTCGCTGCCCGCGGCGTTACAGAGGATGAATTCAAATACAGCGCCGTGTCCGTGGCCTACAGCCCCACCCAGACCCGATTCGAAGTCGCCTCGCGCCACACGATTCCGTCGGACCCCCAGGAACACGGCGTGCGCATCATCGAACACCGGCTGCCCGTGGAATACCTGCACCAGTGCGCGCCGAAGCTCGACCCGCAGGTGTACCTCACGGCCCATTTTACCGGTTGGGAAGAGCTCGACCTGCTCGACGGCCGCATGCACATCTACTTCGAAGACGACTACGTGGGAGAGAGCCAGTTGCGCCTTGATTTCGTCCAAGACACCCTCGCCATCTCGCTCGGCCCGGACATGGGCATCCAAGTCCGCCGCAAGCGCACGGTGCGCGAGGACAACGGCGCGCTGCTGTCCGGAAAGCGCGAGTACCTGCGCGAGTACGAGTTCTCGGTCATCAACCGCAAACAGGTGCCCATCCACCTCACCCTCGAAGACCAGGTGCCGCTCGCGACGAACGAAGACATCGAAATCGAACGCCAAAAAACCGACGGCGCCTCGGTGGACGACGTGACCGGGAAGGTCGTTTGGGACCTCAAGATTGCCGCCGGAAAAACCGAGAAAAAGGTGCTGCGCTACAGCGTAAAAGCGCCGAAAGACCTGCCCCTGCGCATCGAATAACGTGCCTTCCCGTCATGGACAGTTTGTGCGGTGGCACGCAGTGCAGGCGTTTTTGTCCCAAATGCTCCTCTTCGCCCCGAATTCCACCCTGGTTGCCTGGTCGGTAGCCGTTGCGTTCGGCGGCGAAGAGCTGTCTTGGGGCTACGGCGTGGCCGCAGCAGCCGTGGGATTGCTCAACCTCGCTGAATTCATCGGCACGGTGCAAGCCGCCATCCGCACCCGACGCGGCGAGGACGTGCGCTTTCCGCTTCTCGCACCGCTGACCGACCGCATCGTAAACCCCCGTCCCCGATGAAAAAACTCTTGCTCCTGGCCGCAGCCGTGGTAGTGCTCGGTCTTCTCGCCCTCTGGTGGGCCGTGCGCGCCATCCCGTGGGACCGCGTGTTGCAATTGCCGGATTCCGTGGAGCAGTCGCTCGGAGACGCGTACTGGGAAAGCTACGCCGCAACGGCCGTGCTGGTGGAAGACCCGGCCGTGACGGTGCCGGTCGATGCGTTGGTGGACCGGATCGTCGAAGCGAACGGGTTGACGCCGCCGACGGTGCACGTGGTCGAAAGTGCCGAGGTGAATGCCTTCGCGTTGCCGGGGAACCGGCTCGTGCTGCACACCGCTTTGCTGAAAGAAGCCACTTCTGCCGACGAGGTCGCCGGCGTAATCGCGCACGAACTCGGCCACCTCGCCGAAGGACACGTGGCCCAAAAACTCGTCAAGGAACTGGGGCTGGCGGCCGTGGTCTCCCTCTTCCTCGACGGCGGTGCGGGGGGCGGTATGGTCGTAGAAGCGGCGCGTACGGCGGTGGCGACGGCCTTCGATCGTGACATGGAACGGGAGGCCGACGACCGCGCCGTGGACTACCTGCTCGGCGCCGGCATCGCCGTCGAGGGGCTTGCGGGGTTCTTTGACCGCCTCGCGGCCGGCGAACCTGTGACGTGGGACGGGATGAGCACCCACCCGGACTCTGCCGAGCGGGCCGCGGCGGTGCGCGCACGGGGCGAGTCGGCGCCCGGGCCGTTCACCCCGGCACTTGCGGAGCCGCAGTGGGCCGGGCTGCGCGCCGCGCTGCCAGGTTAATCCACGATGGGCTGACCGTATTTGCCGGCAAACTTGCGGTAGAGTTCGCGCTGCCGGTTGTCGAGATCGATTTCGCGGCCGCCGATGAAGGCGTGCTGCACCCGGTTCGTGCGGATGTCCAGGGCGTCGCCTGCGGACAGGAAGAACGTGGCGTCCTTGCCCAATTCGATGCTGCCGAGCCGCTGGTCCACCCCGAGGATGCGGGCGGCGTTGAGGGTGA
>CAMCYM010000208.1 GCA_945883885.1 Chryseobacterium gleum | reverse complement strand
CCCACGGCATCACGAAGGGCGTTTCGAGGTAGGAGGCGACGAGGTTGCCGGTGAGGATGCCGAGCACGATGCCGGTCAGGCCTCCGATTTGGCCGATGAGCACGACTTCGATGAGGAACTGCGCGCGGATCGCCCGGGGCGTCGCGCCGAGTGCCTTCCGGACGCCGATTTCGCGCGTGCGCTCGGCGACACTCACGAGCATGATGTTCATCAGCCCGATGCCGGCCCCGAACAGCGTGATGATGCCGATGACCGTGGCCGCGATGGTGATGCCGTCGGTCGCTTGCTTGAGCGTATCGACCATGCCGCTGCTCATGGCCAAATCAAACGAGGCCGCCTCCCCCGCCCGATCCCCCCGGAGGACCCGCATCTTGCCGATGGCCGCCGCAGCCCCTTGCTCGAGCTTGTCCGGATCCGCCACTTTGCAGGCGAGGGTGTAGCTGCGGCTGTTGTCCGCATACAAGAGCCGCACCGAGCCCAGCGTGAGCAGCACCTGGTTGTCTTGGCTCATCCCGAAGGCCCGGCCCCGCGGCGCCAGCACGCCCACCACGGTGAACGGGCGGTTGCGGATGCGGATCACGGCGCCGACCGGGTCTTCCCACGGGGCGAACAGCTTCTCCACGACTTCGAGCCCGAGCAGGGCCAGCGGGAGCGCATCGTTCACCTCGGAGGCCGAGAAGTTGCGGCCGGACCCCACCAAGAAACCGGAGACGCTCAGGTAGTTCGCATCGACGCCCAGCACTTGGACATTCGGGTCGGTGCGCTCCGTCTTGCCCACGATGGTTTCGTTGAACGACCCGAAGACCGAGCGTCCTACCTCGAGCCCGCCCGGCGGCTCGGCGGCGAATTCGGCGGCTTGGCGGTACGTGATGGGTTCGCCGGTGCGGACCCGCCGTCCTCCCATGCGGCCGGCTTCTTCGCTTTGGCGCAGGGTGAGGGTCTGCGTGCCGAAGGAGCTGAACTGGTCTTTCACACTGGCCTCCAGCGAGCTCGTGGCCGTCGTCATGCTGATCAGCGCCATGATGCCCAGGGCGATGATGGCCACGGTGAGCACCGTCCGCAGCAGGTTGCCGCGGATGGAGCGCAGGGCGATGACGACCTGTTCGCGGAAGAGGGCCCGGGTCATGGGGGCGAAGGTACGGCCGGCGCGCGCGCCTTACATTTGGCGCATGACGTTCGATCTTGAGATGATCCGGGCCGTGTATGCCCGGATTCCCGAACGGGTGGAAGCCGCCCGTGCAGTGACCGGGAAGCCGTTGACCCTGAGCGAGAAAATCCTGTACAGCCACCTCTGGGACGGCACGCCGACGACCGGCTTCCGCCGCGGGGTGGACTACGTGGACTTCGCCCCCGACCGGGTCGCCATGCAGGATGCCACGGCCCAAATGGCCCTTCTGCAATTCATGCAGGCGGGCCGGGCGCAGGCCGCCGTACCCTCGACGGTGCACTGCGACCACCTCATCCAAGCAAAAGTCGGCGCGGACAAGGACTTGCAAGACGCGGTCAACAAGAACAACGAGGTCTTCAACTTCCTGCAGTCGGTGTCGAACAAGTACGGCATCGGGTTTTGGAAGCCCGGTGCGGGCATCATCCACCAAGTGGTCCTCGAGAACTACGCCTTCCCGGGCGGCATGATGATCGGCACGGATTCGCACACGGTGAACGCGGGCGGGCTCGGCATGGTCGCCATCGGCGTGGGCGGGGCCGACGCGGTGGACGTGATGGCCGGCATGGCGTGGGAGTTGAAGTTCCCGAAGCTCATCGGCGTGCGCCTCACCGGCAAACTCAGCGGCTGGGCCTCGCCGAAAGACGTCATCCTCAAGGTGGCGGGCATCCTGACCGTGAAGGGCGGGACCGGCGCGATCGTCGAGTACTTCGGCGACGGGGCTTCTTCGATGAGCTGCACCGGCAAGGGCACCATCTGCAACATGGGCGCCGAGATCGGGGCCACGACCTCGACCTTCGGATACGACGACGCGATGGAGCGGTACCTCCGCGCGACGGGTCGGGGCGACGTGGCGGATTTGGCAAACGGCATCCGGCAGCACCTCACGGGCGATCCGGAGGTCTATGCGGATCCGGCCGCGTTTTTTGACCAAATCATCGACATCGACCTCAGCACGCTCGAGCCGCACCTCAACGGACCGTTCACGCCGGACCTCGCCACCCCGATTTCGGAGGTGCGCGCCGCGGCTGAAGCAAACGGTTGGCCCACCCGCATCGAGTACGGCCTCATCGGCTCGTGCACGAACTCGAGCTACGAGGACATCAGCCGTTCCGCCTCGGTCGCGCGCCAAGCGGTGGAACAGGGCATCACCGCCGCCTCTACCCTGACCATCACGCCCGGCTCAGAGCTGGTCCGCTACACCATCGAGCGCGACGGCTTCATCGACACGTTCGAGCAGCTCGGCGGCCAAGTCTTCGCAAACGCCTGCGGCCCGTGCATCGGGCAGTGGGACCGCGCCGGCGCCGAGAAGGGCGAGCGCAACACCATCGTCCACTCCTTCAACCGCAACTTCTCGAAGCGTGCGGACGGCAACCCGAACACGCACGCCTTCGTCGGCTCGCCAGAACTTGTCACGGCCCTGGCCATCGCCGGTGACCTCGGCTTCAATCCGCTGACCGACACCCTCCCCACGGCCGACGGCCGGCAGGTGAAGCTCGCCGAGCCGGTGGGCGTCGAACTGCCACCGCGCGGCTTCGCCGTCGAAGACGCCGGCTACATCGCGCCCGCCGCAGACGGCAGCGGGGTGGAGGTCATCGTCCGTCCGGACAGCGAGCGCCTGCAGCTGCTCGGCAACTTCCCCGCGTGGGACGGGGCGAACCTCCACGGCGCCCGCGTGCTCATCAAGGCGGCCGGCAAGTGCACCACGGACCACATCTCGATGGCCGGCCCGTGGCTCCGGTACCGCGGCCACCTCGACAACATCGCGAACAACACCCTCACCGGTGCGGTGAACGCCTACACCGGCGAAACGAACAAGGTCCTCAACGCCCTCGATGGCTCGTACGGCGAAGTTCCAGCAGTGGCCCGGGCCTACAAAGCGGCAGGCGTCCCCACGCTGGTCGTCGGCGACTCGAACTACGGCGAGGGTTCCTCGCGCGAGCACGCGGCCATGCAGCCCCGCCACCTCGGCGTCCGGGCGGTGCTGGTCAAATCCTTCGCCCGCATCCACGAGACGAACCTGAAGAAGCAGGGCATGCTCGCCTTGACCTTCGCCCAGGAAGCGGACTACGCGAAGTTCCGGGAAGACGACCACGTGGACTTCGTGGACCTCGCAGCGTTCGCGCCCGCCCGGCCCTTGACGCTCGTCCTGCGCCACGCAGACGGGACCGAAGACCGCATCGAGGCGGCGCACACCTACAATGCGCAGCAGATCGAGTGGTTCCGTGCAGGCAGTGCGCTCAACCTCATCAAGTTGCAGCAAAACCGGGCCTGAGGAGCAAAAAATGTCGCGGCCCGGTGCAACGGGTTCCCTGCAGCGGCGGTCTATTCAACGCATTTATTCACCCACATCTTGCCCATGCGCACATTTTTGATGACGGCAGCCCTCGCGGCGGTCACCTTCGGGG
>CAMCYM010000207.1 GCA_945883885.1 Chryseobacterium gleum | reverse complement strand
CGGTACGCAGTACGAGGGTGGGGTCGCCGAAGAGGCACCACGTGTCCATCATCTCTTCGCCGGCTCCGCCGTAGGCCTCGACCATCGAGGCACCGCCGTGGAAGAGGATCCCGCCGAGGCTGTGGCGGATGCTGCCCTGGCCCTGGTCGGCGATGAGGAGGTTCATCTCGTCCTGGCCTTCCATGGGCGGAGCCCAGCTTTGGAGCACGCTGGAAAACGCCCCTCCGATGCCGCCGACCGGGGCGCCGGACGGGTCCACCGCTTTGCAGAAGCCTTCGCCGAAGCAGTCGCCGCTGCCCTCCTCCTCGTCGAAATCGCCCACGCAGCAACCCACGATGATGAAGAAAGGCCACGCGGTGGTGTTCGTGAGGGAGGGCAGGTTCGAAAGCTGGAATCCGGTCGTGGAGATGCCCGAATGCCAGCCGTGGCCGGTGTAGTTGAGCAGGGAAAGGCCGGCGTTGATGCGGCCCACGAGGTTGCCCGAGGTGGGGTTGCCCGCGGCGTCGGCCGTAGGTCCGCCGGAGGGCGAGGCTGCGGTTTGGTTCCCATCGTACAGCTCCTGAACGGCGGTGTACGTGAACCCGAGCAGGTCCGCCTTGATGCCGTTCTGGTGCTGCCAGTCGCTCTCGCCTTCGTCCCCGGCTCCAGCGCCTTCGTTCGATCCGATGCCCGCCGCGCGCGAGAACCAATCGTCCTGCGTGGAAGGATTCTTTTCGTAGGCCAAAGCCCGCGCCACCAAGGTCTCCAGCTCCGCCTCGTTGTGCGCCAGAAAGCGCCCGACGAGCAGCTCCGGATAGTGGTCGTCGCCCTGCAGGTACCCGAAGCAAGGATCGCAGTAGCCCGAGCCGCCTCCGTTCTGCACCAGCTCCGTCGCCACCTGGTCCTCGTCGCCCGCGAGCAGCAAGAAGCTGTACGGCTCCTCCGCCCACGCCTCGGCCACCGTGGCCCGCAGCGTCTGCCACGTCGTTCCCGGGGCCACGTCGATCACGTCGACACGCAGCCCCCGCTCCCGCTTCCACTGGATCCACGGCGCGAGCTCGTCGTCGTACGCGTGCGGTGCAAGGACGAGGATGCTGCCCCATTCGTCCACCACGTCGTAGCGGTCAGAACCGGCGAATCCGTTCGCAAACAGGCGGTTCCCAAGGTCGCGCACGGACGGATCCCAAGCCGGTACCGGCCCCTCCGGCAGCGGATTCGCGCCCACCGCGCCGCTCGGGGTGAACCGGATGGTCAACGAACGCGTGAACCGCACTTGGCCGCGGGCCGCATCGTACGCCACGGGATGCAGCATGGCCGTCACGCCGCGCACGCCGCGGAGCAGGAAGGGATCCCGCAGAACGACCGGTTCTGCGGGCCAAACGCCCGGCGCGCCATACGCGCGGCCGGCCGGCCGCGGGGCCGTCCGCGGATCCACATCCCGGTACAGATTCCCCGGCGACGGCGCCACCTCCCAACGGCTCACCTCCACCTCGGCCTCGATCACTTCCCACGCGAGCTGCTCCTCGCCGATGCTCAGCGTCAGCGGGAACCCCGGCACGTCGGGCGCACCGGCTTCCAGCAACGGCACACACCCGGGGATGTGCAGCGCCACCTGCCCCCTCGCGACCGGAACGGCCGTGAAGTGCGGAAACTCCACCCGCACGACCGTCGTTCCCGGCGCCGACGGCAAAAACGTCACCCGCGGCCCTTCGGCAGCCTGCAGCACACCCGCGAACACCGTGGCCGCGACAAGGAAAACAATTCGCATCATGGTAGATAGAGTTTCAAGGAAGTGGGTCCTGCCGGCATTTGGCAGGTGAGCACGTGGATGCCACGGGCACGGCCCGGCAGCGGAAAGACCACGTCAGGCCCGGTGGACACCCCTGCCGCCACGCTTCGGCCGGCGAGGTCGCGCAGTGCGAACGGCGTTCCGGCAGGGAGCCCGCGCAACCGCAGCGCGTCGGGCAGCACTGCACAGGACCAGGCGGACCCGGAACGGTCCGATGTCCCGACCATTCCGGGCGAGGCAAACACGATGTAGAGGTCGCTGCCCAGGTCGAAAGCGCCCTCCGGATGGACGTAGAATTGAGCGAAGCCGCTGCCTTCTGTACCGGGCGACGAGAGGATGAGCTTCAAAAACCCGCTGGCCCCGGGGGCGATGGGCGGAAAGTCCGCGCCGATGGGCACCCCGCCGTAGCATTCGCCCGTGTCGCAGGCATCGCAGGTCCAGCCAGCCGGCACGGACAGGTCGACGCGCCGCCAAACCCACCGCGCCGTGTCGCCCTCGGCATCCGCCGTGAGGGTGAACGTCGGTTCGACGACCGTCCCGTCGAGGGGGACCGTCGAAGTCAGGAGGGTGTCGGGACCGAGGGTGACGGAGGTTTGGGCCGCGCACGGCGCGGCAGCACACAGCAGCGCGAGCGCAACTCCCATTCCTGCAGGCCGGAACATGGGGTGAATGTACATAATTTGGCCCGCTCAACCCTGCCCATGCGCCTCCCCCTTCTCCTCGCACTCAGTCTCCTCGCAGCCTGTGCCACCCCGTCCTTCGCCCAGCGCGGCCGCTCGAAAAAAACCGAAGCACCGGCCCCGGGTGACAAGAAGAAAACGGAACTCAAGACGGTCGCGGAAGTGACGAAAAGTTGCATCGCGCACCCCGGCTTGTTCACGCTGTATCAAGACACTGCGAAAGGAACGCTCTACCTCGCTCTGCCCGACAGCATGCTCGGCCGCGAATTCATCTACTTCTCGCACATCGCCGACGGCGTGGCCCCTGCGGGACTCGTGCGCGGGAACTACCAAGGCTCGAAGGTGGTGACCTTCCACCGGCACTTCGAGCGCGTAGAGGTCCGCAGCGAAAACACGAATTACTACTACGACCCGGAAAATCCGATCAGCCGCGCATCCGAGGCGAACATCAACTCGCCCATCCTCGCGAGCTTGAAACTCGAAGCGGCGGAACCCGGGCTGGTCCTCGTTTCCGGGGATGCCCTCTTCCTGGCGGAAGAGTTCCAAATGGTGAAGCCCCCTTCCCGCCGACCCGAAGACGGCCTGCTCGGCAAACTCTCGACCGAGCGCACCCGCCTGACCGGCATCAACAACTACCCGGCGAACACGGAGGTCGCGGTGCGCTACGTCTACGAAAACCGCAACCCCACGCGGTCCGGGGCGGATCTTGAGGATGCCCGCTTCGTGTCGATTTCCTACCAGCACGCCCTCTTGGCGATGCCAGATGCAGGCTTCACGCCGCGCCGCGACGACCACCGCATCGGCTACTTCAGCACCCAAATCGAGGACATGACCTCCACGGAATCCGCTCCATGGCGCGACATGATCCACCGGTGGCGGCTCGAAAAAGCGGACCCCTCCGCCGCTGTCTCGGAACCCGTCACCCCCATCACGTGGTGGATCGAAAACACAACTCCGCACGAGTTCCGCGCCTACATCAAAGCCGGTGTAGAACGGTGGAACCAGGCCTTCGAACCGCTCGGGTTCCGCAACGCCGTCGTCGTGCTGGAACAGCCCGATACCGCGACGTGGGATGCCGGCGACATCCGCTACAACGTGCTCCGGTGGACGTCCTCCCCGAACCCGGCCTTCA
>CAMCYM010000206.1 GCA_945883885.1 Chryseobacterium gleum | reverse complement strand
CCCGCTACCCGTCCGATGAGGCGGTGTTCCATGCCTTTGCCTGCACGCCGGTAGAGGCGGTGCGGGTGGTCATTGTCGGGCAGGATCCGTACCACGGACTGGGCCAGGCGCACGGTTTGGCCTTTTCGGTAGAAGCAGGCTGTACACATCCGCCTTCGTTGCGCAATGTCCTGAAGGAGGCGGCCGCGGACTGCGGGTGTGCGGTGCATGCGCTGCAGGCGTCGACCGGGGACCTGACGCTCTGGGCTGAGCAGGGCGTTCTGCTGCTGAACGATGTGCTCACGGTGGAGCCGGGTCGTCCGGGGTCGCATGCGGGCAGGGGATGGGAAGCGTTGACGGATGCGGCGTTGCGCGCGGTGGCGGACCGGCCGGGGGCGCGGGTGTTCGTTTTTTGGGGCCGCCCGGCGGCGGCCAAATCCAAGCACGTCCACCGCCTGGAACATGCGGTCCTTCGCGGGCCCCATCCGAGTCCACTCTCCGCGTACCGCGGGTTTTTCGGAAGCCGTCCGTTCACAACGGCAAATGCCTGGTTGACGGCGCACGGCGAGGCGCCGATCCGCTGGTGACGGTCAGAGCGGCCAAGGCAACAACCGCCCGATGCGGTCGTCTCCTCCGCACACCACGCCGTGGGGAGATGCTGCGAGGGCATTCACCGACCGGGTCGGGCCTCCGGTAGCCGGCGCGGTGCGGGCGAGCGGTGCAAGGGTCTGTGCGTCCCATGCCTTGACCGCCTTGTCCCGCCCGGCAGACACCAGCACTCCCTGCTCCAGCACCAAACGATAGACCGTGCCGGCATGCGCTGCGAAGGCCAGCACTTGCGTGCCATCGGGCGAAGTCACCCGGAGCTGGCCATCCTTGCCGCCGGTGATCCAAACCCGCTTCCCCGGATGCCACACCGCCGCATGGCATCCCCCGGGATGCTCCGTCAGACGCCGCGGACTGCGGAAATCCGGGGCCGAGCCGGTCCACGGAAACTCCCACACCGCCCCGCCGCTGGTCGCGGCAAGGAGCGCCCCCGGCCTCCGTGCCAGGGTGCGCACCTTGGCGGCGTGGGGGAGGACCACCTCGCCGGCGGGGGACCAGGTGCCGTCCTGCGCAACGGTCCAGTGCCGCACGGCACCATCCCCGCCCCCCGTGTAGAGGTCGGCGCCCGAGGGCACCGCCGCGAACACGCCGCCCCCGTGCGCCGTGATCCGACGGGCTGACCCGGCGCCCAGGTCGGCGCGGTGGAACAGCTCGCCGTCTTCCGTGCCAGCAATCAAGCCGTCGCCCCACGGCGTTACGCAGAAAAAGGCGCGGCTGTGGTGCAGGACCGCAAGGCCGTCGGGGCTGTCGAGGAGCCAGCGGGCCACGGTGCCGTCGCCGCCTGCGGTGAGGAACGCCGCCGCGCCGGGGTGCCAAACGGCGTCGTAGACCGCGCCAGCATGGCCTTCGAAGCGGCGGATTGGAATCCAGGGGCGTTCCATGTGCCGAAGGTAGCGGCGCGGTACCTTTGGGGCCATGACGAAACCCGGCATTCCGAAAGGTACCCGCGATTTTGGGCCGCGCGAGATGGCGCGCCGGAATTGGATGTTTGCGCATTTGCGCGCGGCCTTCGAACGCCGCGGATTCTTGCCCATCGAAACGCCCGCGATGGAGCAGTTGAGCACCCTCACGGGCAAGTACGGCGAGGAGGGTGACCAGTTGATTTTCAAGATTCTGAACAACGGTGATTTCCTGGAGAAAGCGGATGCGACTGCGCTGCAAGCGCGCGACAGCCGCGCGGTCCTTCCGGCCATCGCAAAGAAGGCGTTGCGGTATGATTTGACCGTGCCGTTCGCGCGCTTCGTGACCATGGCGCGCAACGAGCTGACGTTTCCGTTCCGCAGGTACCAAATGCAGCAGGTCTGGCGCGGGGACCGTCCGGGACGGGGCCGCTACCAAGAGTTCACCCAGTGCGATGCCGACCTGATCGGCAGTACTTCGGTGCTATGCGAATGGGAGGTGCTCGACCTGTTCGACGAGGTGCTGACGGCCTTGGGGGTTCCCGGCTTTCAGATCGTGGTCAACGACCGCAGGGTTTTGAATGCCTGCGCTGCGCAATGGGGTGTAGAAGACCGGCTGACCGACTTCACGGTGGCCCTGGACAAGTGGGACAAGGTGGGCACCGAAGGGGTGCTAGCTGAGCTGGAGAACCGCGGACTTCCGCCATCGGCTTCCGTCGGGGCGCAAGCGCTGCTGGGGCTGGCGGCGGTGGAGGGCAACGAAGCCCGGCTGGGGGCGCTGCGCGCGTTGCTGGGCAGTTCGCCGGAGCTCGACGCGGCGCTGGAGGATTTGGCATTCCTGACGCGGGAGGTGAACCACACCGTGGTGGAGCCGTGGCTCGCCCGTGGACTGAACTACTACACCGGGATGATCGTGGAAGTCCGTGTTCCAGATGCGCCCGTCGGCAGCATTTGCGGGGGCGGCCGGTACGCGGATTTGACCGGGGTCTTCGGGTGGCCCGGGATGAGCGGGGTCGGGGTGAGCTTCGGGGCAGATCGGATCTACGATGTGCTCGAGCACTTCGAGGCTTTTCCCGAAGGCCTTGGCCAAATGACCACCTTGCTGGTGGCTCGGATGGATGCCGAAGGCCTCGAAGACGCGCTCTCTCTCGTGCGGGCGAGCCGTGCCGCCGGGGTGTCCTCGGAGGTGTATCCGGACGCGGTAAAGCTGGGCAAGCAGCTCAGCTACGCTGCGGATCTGGGCATTCCGTTCGTGGCCCTGGCAGGTTCGAACGAGCGTGCACTCGGCGTGTGGACGCTGCGCGACATGGCGACCGGGACCCAAACTCAAGCCACGGCCGCCGAGGTCGTGCGGGCGGTGACCGAAGCCCGCGGCCGGGCCAGATCCTGAACGGCGGACGACCACGTGCCGGAGGCATGCCCGTCTCCGAGGAGCCGGACTTCGACCGGTTCTCCCTGCGGTACGCCGTCGACGAGGCAGGTGCCGCGCAACGTTCGTCCTGAGAGCGTCCAGATCAACTTCGCAGCCGGCAAGCTTGCCGTCGTGCGCTCGGCCTGCTCGAACAGGGGCCACGTGGATGCTTCGGCCCACGGAGTGAGTTGCAAGGACTCGGTGTAGCGCTCCCGGTCGCTGGGCGATGCGAGCAGTTCTTCGGTGTCTACCGTCACCCGGTGGTCGGTCAATTCGCCCATGAGCCGCAGGTGCACGCGGATGTGCTCGATGGACGTTTTCAAGGCCAAAAAGGGGACCGACCCTTCGAACAGCAGGTTGCGCAGATGCCTCGCAAACAGGGTGATGATGCGCTCTGCCCGTTCTGGGTCCCCCAGCAGCAGGTGGTGCTCGATGGCTACCAGGATGGACTCGAAGCGGTGGCCGTAGCGGTCGAGGATGCCGTGGACTTCGGCTTGGCGGTGCAAGCGGGCTTCGATGTGGTCCTTGTTCTGCAGGCGGTGGATCTGACCGCGCACGTCCCACATGCGCACGTGCAAGCGGCCGTTGTGTGCTCGGTTCGCGGCATCTCCTGCACGGACCAGCCGCCAGGTGAGCAGGAGGGAGGTGGCACCGAGCCCCGCAGCAGCCGCAGTGGCCAGCAGCCCCGCCGTGGTGCCGTTCAAGCAGGCCGCTGCAGTCGCAATCAGCAGAGCAGCAAGGGAAAC
>CAMCYM010000205.1 GCA_945883885.1 Chryseobacterium gleum | reverse complement strand
CAGCAGATCCAAATGATGAAGCTGCTGCAGGTTCCTACCGTGGAACTCGAGGCGCGGATCAAGCAAGAACTCGAGGCAAATCCGGCCCTCGAAGAGCTCTCCGAGTCCTACGACGACGATTCCGAAGAGCGGGAAGGACCTGAAGATGGCGAGAACGAAGACGGCGGGGAGGGCGACGCGTTGAGTGAGTTCGATTACGACGACTGGATGGACGATGAGACGCCGGATTACAAGCTGAACATCTCGAACCGGTCGGCGGACGACGAAGAGCGCAGCATCCCGTTCGTTTCTGGCGCCACGTTTCGAGAACAACTCATTGACCAGCTTGCATTTACTGGTGCAGATCCGGGCACGAGGTCCTTGGCGGAGCACCTGATCGGCAACCTCGACGAGGCGGGCTATTTGCGCCGGGATTTGGACAGCATCGTGAACGATTTGGCGTTCACGCAGGGCATTGAGACCACGCGGGCGGCCCTGGAGGCCGCGCTCGCCGTGGTCCAAACCCTCGACCCGGCCGGCGTCGGCGCATCGGATTTGCAGGAATGCCTCCTCCTGCAACTCCGCCGCCGGGTCGCTGAGGCGGCCGCGGACGGCACATCGGCGGAACGTCGGCGGGCTCAGCGCCTCGGTTTGGACATCCTCGAACACCACTTCGAGGCGTTCACGAAGAAGCATTACGACCGCATCGCGAAACGGCTGGACCTGGATGACGTGCTGCTGAAAGCCGCGCTCGACGAGGTCATTCGGCTCAACCCGAAGCCCGGCAACTCGGGTCATGACGGCAGCAGAACGCAGGTGCAGCACGTCATCCCGGACTTCCTGCTGGCGGTGGAGGACGAAGAGCTGCGGCTGCAACTCAACGCCCGCAATGCGCCTGAGCTGCGGGTCAGTGCCGACTACCGGGACATGATGCGCACGTATGCTGTGGGGGCAAAGCGCGATCCGAAACAGCGGGAGGCCCTGGCCTTCATCAAGCAGAAGGTCGACGCAGCGCGGTGGTTCGTGGACGCCATCCGCCAGCGCCAACACACGCTCACGGTTACCATGCAGGCCATCGTGGAACACCAGCACAGCTACTTCCTCAGCGGCGATGAGACGGACCTCAAGCCCATGATCCTCAAGGACATCGCCGACCGCGTAGGCATGGACATCTCCACCGTGTCCCGCGTGGCGAACAGCAAATACGTCCAAACCCCCTACGGCACTTTCCTCCTCAAATCGTTCTTCAGCGAGTCCCTCTCTACCGACTCCGGTGAGGAAGTCAGCTCCCGGGAAGTCAAGAAGATGCTCAAGGACGCCATCGAGGGAGAAGACAAATCCTCGCCGTTGCCCGACGAGAAGCTCGTAGCCATGCTCAATGCCCAGGGCTACAACATCGCCCGCCGCACGGTGGCGAAGTACCGCGAACAGCTCGGGATTCCGGTGGCCCGCCTCCGCCGGGCGTTGTGATGGGCGAGCGGACGGCCCGCTTTGTGTCGGGATTTTTCCATCCCTTGCTGCTGCCGCTCGCTACGGTGGTGGTGCTGTTCTTGACAGATCCACTGCTCCGCGCGATGCCAGGGGCGTTCGGGTATTTGGCCATCGTCCTGGCGGTCAACACGGTAGCGCCCGCCCTTTCCATTCTCCTGCTGCACCGTCGGCGGCTGGTGAGCGACCTCGACGTGACGCGTAGGCAGGAACGGGCGGTGCCGTTTGCCCTCGTAGGGCTGTACTATGGACTCACGTTCGGCGTGGTGTATGAAGCGGCCGGGGACCGCATGCCGGCCGTCTATTTGGCCATGTTGCTGGGACTTGTGGCCGTGCTCGCGGCCGCCTGGCTCCTCACTTTCCGGTTCAAAATCAGCATGCACGCGACCGCCGCTGCCGGCGCCGCAGGAACCCTCTACGCGGTCCAGTTCGTGCACCAAGAGCCGGCACCGTGGGTGGTCTGCCTCGCCCTCCTCGTCGCAGGCCTGGTCGGGTGGTCGCGCATCCGTCTCAGGCGCCACGAGCCGTCCGAAGTCTTCGCCGGCCTGGTCATGGGCTTTTTCGGCATGCTCCTGGCCGTCGTCGTCGGCAGCGGCGTATTCTGAGGCTTCAGGCCGGGGTCAGCCGCTGTTGCCACCGCCACGCATCGCGCAACGCGTCTTCGAGGGTCAGCCGCGCCCGCCATCCCAGCACCTCCTCTGCCCGGGACGCATCGGCCCAAACTTCCACCGCGTCCCCCGCCCGGCGCTCCCCGATCCGATGCGGCACCGGCACGCCCGTCGCCGCCTCGAACGCCCGCACCACCTCCAGCACGGACGACCCCTTCCCGGTCCCCAAGTTCACCACCGTAGACCCCGCAGCGCCCTGCTTCTTGAGCAGCACTTCGAGCGCACGGACATGGGCCTCCGCGAGGTCGACCACGTGGATGTAGTCCCGGATGCACGTTCCGTCCTGCGTCGGATAGTCGTCTCCGAACACCGTCAGCGGAGGCCGCACCCGCGCCACCGCTTGCGTCAGGTACGGCACGAGGTTGTTAGGCACCCCCAGCGGCCACTCCCCGATCGCGGCGCTCGGGTGCGCCCCCACCGGATTGAAGTACCGCAGTACCATCGCCCGGAACTCCGGCCACGCCGCCGCCAAATCCCGAATCAGCTGTTCGCCCACTTGCTTCGTCGCCCCGTACGGCGACGTGGCCGGCCGCACCGGCGCCTCCTCGTCCACCGGCACCTGTTCCGGCTCGCCGTACACGGTGCAGCTGCTCGAAAACACGAACGCCTCGCACCCTCGACGGCGTGCCACTTCGAGCACCACGGCCGTGCCCGCCACGTTGTTGCGCCAGTACTTCAGCGGTTCTGCCACGCTTTCTCCCACGGCCTTGAACGCCGCGAAGTGGATGATGCCAGCGAATGGTCCAGCCGTTTCGAACGCATGCTCTACGGCTTCTTCCCGCGTGCAATCGGCCTCGATGAGCTGGATTGCACGGCCGCAAATGGCTTCGATGCCTTCTACCGCTTCGCGTTGCGAATTGCTGAAGTTGTCCAGCAACACGGGTTCAAACCCGGCTTCTACCAAGGCCACGGCGGTGTGCGACCCGATGTACCCGGCCCCGCCTGTGACGAGAATACGTTCCATGCCCCCGAAAGTACGGCGCTATCTTCGGCCCATGCAGTGGACAAGAGAGGACGTGCAGGCCTTCGAAGCACGCGGTTGGACGATAGAACATGCTGAAAATCAGATGTCCTTGCTCCGATTTGGATCCGATCGGTCGCGGGCTGTCCGACCTGCGGTCCTCGGCGACGGGATCGATCTGTTCACCGACGCGGAGTTCGAGGCCTGTAGAGCCGAACCCATCGAGGAAGCTTTGTGGGCGCGGTTTATCCCGGCCTCCGGCGCGGCCACGCGGATGTTCAGCGGCTTTGAGGGTCCGGAGCGCGAACGGTTGCTGGCGCGGTGGCAGCGCGATGCCCCCCGGTCAGGGTTGTCGGAAGCGGGAGAATCGGCAGAGGCCGCGGTGCGGCGTTGGGGGAGCGTACCGAAGGGCTTCTTGCCTTTTTGGACCCAGGCTGGGCGCTGGATGACTGCGTTTGAGGCGCATGCGCAAGAAAATCAGCTCGGGAAGCACCGTGCGGCGTTGCATTTCAGCATCCCCGCATCGGCCCTTGGAGCAGCAGAGCCC
>CAMCYM010000204.1 GCA_945883885.1 Chryseobacterium gleum | reverse complement strand
GGAGGATGGCGGCGGCGGCTTGCCTACCGCGGTGTTGCGGTACGCGCCGGAGGCTGATGTGTGGGAGGCGGTGGCCGAGCTCGGCACGGGGCGGACGGGCCACGCGTCGGCGGTGCTGCCCTCGGGCAAGGTGCTGGTGTGCGGCGGGTACGACGGCGCGGTGGATTTGGCCAGCTGCGAAACCTTTGATCCTCAGACCTATGAAGTGGCGCCTGCCGCCTCGCTCGCGACCGGGCGGTCCTCGTTCGTGCTGCTCGGCATCGACGGCAATGCGTGGCAAGGGCTGCTCGCCGTGGGCGGCTTCAACCCCGCGGCGGGCTTCCAAATCGCGTCCACCGAGCGGTACGACCCCGTCGAAGACGTTTGGACCCCCGACGCGGACCTTCCGACGGCGGTGGACAACCTCGCCGGCGCCTCGCTCTACGGGCGGCCCATCGTAACCGGCGGACGGGTGTACGACCCGGTCGCGAACGCCTTCGCGGGCACGGCCACCGGCGCGATCTACGACTACCCGCTGGCGCAGTGGGTGCCCTTCGACCTGGTGGGCCGGCACAGCTACCACGCGATGGCCGTGCGCATCAACGCCTGGTGGTTCGAGGCGGTGGTGTGCGGCGGGGCCGATGCCACGGGCGTCGGGGTCGCGCCGACCTACTCGCCTTCCGAGCATCTGCTGCTGGGCCTGAACACGCCCCCCGACATCTTCGACTCCGCGCTGCTTGCCCCGGACGTGGCCGAGTGCGCGGGCCGCTACCTACCGGCCTACGCCCGTTCCGGCGCCTTCGGCTACTTCACCGGCGGCGACCCCGAACTCGTGGGCACGGGGTGGCGCATCGACCTGACGGACATCGGCTCCGCAGGCACCTTGCCCGTCACCGCCTCCGACCTCTTCGTCTTCCCGAACCCGGCCCACGGGCGCGTCGCCTTGGTGGGGCTGCGCGATGCCGCTGCGGGCTGGGACATCCTGGCGTCCGACGGGCGTGTGCTCGCCTCCGGACGCGGCCCCTCGCTCGACACCGCGGGCCTGCCGGCCGGCCTCCTCCTCGTCCGCGAAACCGCCACCGGCCGCATCGCCCGGCTGCTCGTGCGCTAACCTTCGCTCAAATCCGCCACCGTGCCACCCCCCAAACACCCCACCGCCCCGTCCTCTGCGCACCCCGATGCGGAGGTGTTCGACGTGGCGTTCGTGGGGATGGGCGCGGGGGCGGGGGTGCTCGTGTGTGAGCTCGAGCGGGCGGGGTGGCTGGCGGGCAAGCGGATAGCGGTGATCGAGCCGGAGGGGAAGGGGGTGGACGACAAGACGTATTGCTTTTGGGCGGCGGAGGGGGATGAAGTGATGCAGCGGTGGGGGGAGCAGGTGGCGAATACGTGGCCGAAGGTGTCCATCGACCGGGCCGTGCCGCAGCCGATTGCCCCGCAGGCCTACCGCCGGATCCGCTCCATCGACGTGTACCGGAGGGCGTTTGCGGTGCTGGAGCGGGCGGGGGCACAGCGGTTTACGGCGTCGCTGCAGACCCCGTCCGCGCCGGCGGGGCACGGGGCGGAGGCGCCGTTCGCGTTGGAGCTCGACGGCGGGGAGCGGCTGCACGCCTACCGGGTGTTCGACAGCCGGCCGCCGCAGTTTGAGGGGCAGGGGCCGACCGATGTGCGGCTGGTGCAGTCGTTCGTCGGGTGGCGGGTGCGGCTGCTGGCCCCGACGGCGGTTTGGGATGCAGAAACCGTCACCATGATGGATTTCCACGTGCCACAGGGCCCCGCGGGCGAGGTGCAGTTCATGTACGTGCTGCCCGAAGGTCCGGCCCACGGGCTGGTCGAGCTGACGCGCTTCGGGGCGGCGGTGCTGGGGCCGGAGGAGGCCGAGGCGGTGCTGCGCGCGTACCTCCACGAGCGGCTGGGCCCGTTCGAGGTGCTTGAGTCGGAGGTGGGCCAAATTCCGATGTGCCACGCCCCTGCCGCGCATGCGCGCTTGCCGGTGCACCCGCGGTGGACGGCGCTGGGGGCGCGGGCGGGCGCCGTGAAGCCCAGCACGGGCTATGCCTTCAAGGCCATGGTCGCCCACGCGGGGCGGGTGCGCGCCGCCCTCGAGGCGGGGACGCAGGCGCTGGCTCCGGCCCGGGCGCCCCGCTTCGACTTTTACGACCACCTGCTGCTGCTCATCCTGCGCGATGAGCCGGCGCTGGGCAAGCCCATCTTCCAACGGCTGTTCCGCGTCCGCCCAACGGCCTTCGTGCTCGACTTCCTCGACGAGCGGACGGCGGTGTGGCAGGAGGCGGCGATGTTTGCGCGGCTGCCCGTGGGGCCGTTCCTCAGGGCGTGGGGGAAGCGGATGCGGGGTCCGGCGTGGGTTTGGGTAGCGGCGGTCGTCTGCTGCCACCTGCTCCTCCGCTGGGCGCCTCCGGAAGCGGCGCAGGTGGGCCTGGCGGTCCTCTTCGGCGCGGGGCTCGTGGCCGTCGGGATCCCGCACGGCGCGCTGGACGCGGCAACCGCCATCGGCCGGGAAGGCCTGTCGCCGGGCCATTTCTACGCGCAGTACCTCGGGGCGATGGCCCTGTGCGGCCTCGGCTGGTGGCTCGTGCCGGACGCTGCGCTCGTGGCCTTCCTTCTCCTGAGCGCTTGGCATTTCGGCCAAACCGATGTCCTCCTGGCCCGCGGCGGCACCCCCGCCCCCGCCGCTTCGCTGGGCTGGGGCACCCTCCTGCTCGCCTTCCTCCTGGGCCTCCACCTCCCCGAAGCCGCCGCCGTCCTCGCCCCCCTCGGCATTCACCCCCCGGCCCTCACCTTCCTCACGGCCCACGCCTCCCTCCTCGCCGCGGTCCTCTCCGCCCTCCTCGCCGCCACCGCCCTCGCCGCCCTCCTGACCCGCCGCTTCTTCGCCTTGCCTGCCCTCCTCGCCCTGGCCCTTACCGCCGGCCTCCCGCTGCTCGTCGCCTTCGGGACCTACTTCATCTTCCACCACAGCATCAGCGGGTGGGCCCATCTGCGGCGCGGCACCGGCTGGAGCTCGCGGACGCTGTGGCTGCGCGGCGCCCCCTTCACTGCCGGGGCCTTCCTCTTCCTAGCCGCCAGCATCTTCGCCTTGACCCGCTCCACCGGAAACCCCGACCTCGCCGTGGGCACCTTCTTCGCCGCGCTGAGCGCCCTGAGCATCCCCCACATCCTCGCCTCGCATCGCTTTCTGAAGCTGGGGCCGCCTGCCAAGCGGCCCGCGCGCTGATTGTACCTAGATTGCAACTTTTTCGTTTTCAATCTGTTATTCCATAATGGTGCTCACTTTTTTCAGCGCACTCGCCGAGCGGGTCTTCCATCCCACCGTCCGCCGCCGCCTCGAACACGGGCTGGTGACGCTGGCTCTGGGGATGTTCGTCCTTCATTTGGCCCTTTACGGGCTGGGCACAATCTTCGGCTGGAACCTCCCGCCCGCCCACTTCTCCCACCCGCTCGCGGCCCTGTACACGCCGTTCTCCATCATCCTCATCGCCGAGGTCTACCTGCTCATCTACTACCTGCCCACCTCCTTCGCCCGTTCCCTCGGCAAGCAGGTCGAAATCGTCGCCCTCATCGAGATCCGATCGGTCTTCAAGGACCTCGACACCACCTCAAACTGGCCGTGGGAAGCGGTCTTCTTCCCACACCTGCTCAGCGCCCTGG
>CAMCYM010000203.1 GCA_945883885.1 Chryseobacterium gleum | reverse complement strand
CGCACCGGTCCGTGGATCCCGAACTCCACCAAATCCCCCGCCGCGAAGACCGTGCCCCGCCGACCCGGATGCACCGCAAACAGCATCTCTCCGCCCCCGCCCGCCGCATCGAACCACCCGAGCAAGAACGCATCCGGCGTCGCGATGGGATACAGCGGCAACCCCAGCCGCTGCACGACCGCAGCATACAACATCCCCACGCCCAGCGCATTGCCCGCGCTGTCGCACAGCAGCGCATCCGGAAGTCCGTGGTGCAGCTCGGCCGGCAGTACCGGCAGCACCCGCACGTCGCGCACGCCGAACAGCACATGATTCACCACGAGCACCTGCTCGAGCGCCGTCAGTCCTTCGTTGCTTTCGATCCAAACGTCCCGGCACAGCCGCTCAAACCGCGCCCGACTCACCGCCGCATCCACCTCCGGACGCAACCCGCACTCCACGGCCAGCCACCCCTCGAACACATCCCGCGCCCCCCCCTCGATCCACGTCCGCATCCGCCGCACCGCCTCCGAAGACCGCAACCCCGCCATCAGTGCCTCGATCCGGTCCGCATGGACCGCACCGCGCGCCACCTCCGCCACCGGCCGGTTCAGCAGCGGCAGCACCTCGGCGCCGCGGCCCATGAGTTGGTCGTGCACATGGCGGTACACGCCCTCGTCCGGGTCGTCTAGCAGGTCAATCAGGGCGTGCAATTCCGAAGTACTCATGGGGCCAAATCTACTCGCCCACCTCCCCGCCGGTCGGATGCTCCGCCCGCACTTTTCACCCGGCCCGTGTTGATGGGCCGTACCTTTGCAGCCATGCGCGTTCCACGCCGGGTCCCGATTCCCAGCGCAGTCCCGGACCGGGACCGCGTGTTCTATGCGCTCTGGACTACAGCTGCGTTCTTGGTGGTCGTTTGGGGCGTGCACGCCCTCGGCGAGGTCACGGGCTGGCCGCTGCGCGAGTGGGGCGTGCGGCCCCGCAACCCCGACCGCCTCATCGGCATCCTGACCTTCCCGTTCCTGCATGGCGACTGGAACCACTTGTGGAACAACACGGCCACCTTCTTCGTGCTCAACCTGTTGCTCTTCTACTTCTACCGCTCCATCGCCGCACCGGTCTCGCTTCTGCTGTACATCGGCAGCGGGGTGCTGCTTTGGGCCACCGGCGGTCAAGGCAACCACATCGGCGCCAGTGCGCTCATTTACGGCCAGGCTTCGTTCCTCTTCCTCAGCGGCCTGATCCGCAACACCCGCCTGCTGCTGCGCGTGTCCATCGTGGTCCTCTTCCTCTATGGCGGGATGGTGTGGTGGATGTTGCCCATCGAGGACCACATCTCGTGGGAAGGCCACCTCAGCGGCGCCTTCGTCGGCGTGGTGCTTGCGTGGCTGTACCGCGGATGCGGGCCGGTGCCGGACCGGTACGATTTCGAAAACGATCCGGAGGAGGAGGTGCCGGAGTGGTATGTGGAGGGGGAGCGCGGCGAGGCCGCGCGGGACGAGGCGACGCTGCGCGTCGAGGGGTGAGCGAGGCTGCGCGTCGCGGGACGAGGGTTAGGGTTGGGGGCGAGGGCGGCGAAGTCGCGCGGGTTGGGGTTGAGGACGAGCGAGGCTTCGCCGCGCGGGACGAGCGAGGCTTTGCCTCGCTGGAGGAGGTTGGGGTTGAGGTTGAGGGCGGCGAAGCCTCGCGGAACGAAGTTGGACAACTATCTATGCTGCCCGTCGTGAAACGCTAAGAGAAGGAAGCTTAAGAGAGCATTCTTACAAGCGTGGCACCGAAAACAACTGAACTACTGATACTTCTAATCCATGGACGCAACCGCGTCAACTGACCCCATTTAACACACTTCCATCACATCCATTGATCAATTGTTCCAAAGCGAAACAAGGTGCTCTTTTTCATGTGGAATGAATAGAAAATCTCCTTCCGACTTCTGAGGCACCTCATCCGGCACACACCTGCCTTGCATCAAACCATACTGCGCAAAACCCAATTTTTTCATCAGTGCGCACATGTTCGCGACGTTTGGGCCGGAGATTTCAACTTGTACAACCGGTCTTGTCCGAATCAATGTAGCCTCTAAGCTTTTGAAAATTTCCCACTCATAACCTTCCACATCACACTTTAAATAGTCAATCTTCTCAAATTTTTTAAAAAATTTATCTGTCCTCTTCATGAGTACATTTAACCTTCTTCCTTCTGTGCAACTAGCATCAGGTTGGGACACAATATGCGGCAAACCAGTCCGCAAGACCCCCTGTTCATAGGGCAACTCCATAACAACACTGCCATCCATCGCGCCCAATGCAATGTTGTGGATAAAGACACGGCTATTCCGCTTAAAAACCCGCTTGAGTGCGTCGGCATACATGGGAAGCGGTTCTATCGCATCAACACGACCCGCTCGAGACAACCAAGAAAATGGCATCGAAAAGTACCCGAGATTCGCTCCAATGTCAACGATGTAATCGGTGGGCTGAATCACCTTTTGAATGAAATAATGGTATTTAAACACTTCCGATTTCTTCAGCAACCCCGCACGATACATCGCCCAATAAACCCGCTGCAGCGTGGCAAGAAACAGCCTCTCTGAAAGGAGAATGAACAAAATTCTTTTTATCGTTTTCATGTTCCGATTGAATTCGAAATGAATACGCACAACTGGTGGTTTTAGTTTCACCTGTTTATCTCTTCAGCGGCAGAGGCCGGGGAAGTCGGGGGCGGTGAAGGGCCGCGGCACGTAGACGGGGATGGGCTCAGAGCAGCCCGGTCCGATGGTCGGGGTGGCTGCGGGGAGGGTTGAATCTGCAGGGACGGGGGTGAGGACGAGGAGGTTTATGCCGTTTGCCTGGAGGACGGTGGTGCCGGAAAACTCCGGACACATCGGGCTGGCCTCACGTCCGCTGAACAGCACGGAGCCGAAGAGGAAGTTGCCGGCCGCATCTTGGGCCATATCAGAAATCACGTCGGAAATGCCCGGCAGCGTGAACCGCTCAAATGCCATGACGTCGCGGCGAGGGCGGGAAATCGAGAACAGGCTCGCGCTCTGCGAACGGAACCACAGGTCGCCTTGGAGGTCTTCGAAGAGGGGAAGCAGGCCGAGGCCGGAGGCCGGGCGGTGGTGGCGCAGGGCACTGCCGTCGTAGCAGAAGACCCCTTCCGTCGATGAACCGCCGAACCACATCTTCCCATCGCTGTCTTCGAGGATGGCCTCGATGCCTCGGATGGGCACGCCGCTGAGGTTGTAGATGCCGTCGGCGTAGGTCAGATGGGTGAACTTCGTGCCGTCGAAGCGGTAGACGCCCATCGGCGTGCCGATCCAAAGGATGCCCTGGCGGTCCATCGCCATGCACTCTACTTGGCCCGCAAAGCAGGCCGGTGCTTCGAGAAACTTCTCAGGAACGCCCGCAATCTCCCGCATAGAAAACGAGCGGAACGTGCGGCCATCGTAGCGCGTGATGCCTCCAGTCGTGCTGACCCAAACCGTCCCCATGCGGTCCTTGTACACCGCAAACACCGCATCCCCGCCCAGCCCGTCGGCTTCCGTCAAGCGCCTGGTCTCATGCGTCTCCGGGTCGTAGCGAAAGAGATTCCGTGTGTACGGTGCGATGTACCAAATCGACCCATCCAACGTCAACGCCGCCGACCCACTTCGCTGAAACCGCTCCATCGACGCAGCATTCCGACC
>CAMCYM010000202.1 GCA_945883885.1 Chryseobacterium gleum | reverse complement strand
TGGAGGCCCCGATTTCCTCACCCTCCACACTCACACTCAACCCTCGTCCCTCGTCCCTCATCCCTCACACTCACACTCACACTCATTCTTTGGCGCGAAGCGCCAACCCCTACTTCCTCGACAGCCACCCCGACGGATCGACCGGGGTTTTTGTCGTGCCCTCGACGCGCCAAACTTCGAAGTGGACGACGCCTTTGCCGCCTTCCGTCCGGGCCTTCCCGAGGGTGGCGCCGGCTTCGATTTTCGCGCCTTTCGAGACTGAAGTGGTGGCGAGGTTGCTGTAGACCGTGCGGTAACCGCCGTGCGACACGATGACCGTGGCACCGCCGCCGGGGATGTCGAAGATGCTCGAGACGGTGCCGCCGAAGACGGCGAGGACCGCGGCGCCGGCGTCCGTGGAGAGGTCGATGCCGTTGTTGTCGAGCGTGATGCCGGGGAGCGTGGGGTGATTTTGGCGGCCGAAGCGCCCGGTGATGACCCCGCGGCGCACGGGCCATGGAAGCGTGCCCTTGTTGCGCTCGAAGGCCGCAGAGACCGTCTTGCCTGCGGGGGTGAGGGCGAACTCGCCGGCGGAGCTTGCACGCTCGGCAGCGAGCTCGGATTCGATGATGCGCTTGATGGCGTCGTTGAGCTTTTTGCGCTCGTTCTCCACGCGTTTCTGCTCGTTGCGCAAACGGCCTTCTTCGCCCTTGAGCTTGTCGACGAGGGCGGCGCGTGAAGAGCGGTCGCGCACGAGGGCGGCCTTTTCCTTTTCGATGTTCGCGAGGACCGCTGCGACTTCTTCTCGTTCCGTGGCCAGCGCCGTGCGGGTGTCGTGGAGGCGGACTTGGGCCGTCTCGATGGACGACACCTGGCGCTTGCGCAACGTGGAGTAGGATTGCAGCATGCGGAAGCGCAAGACGGCCTGCGTAAAGTCCTCTGCGGCAAAGAGGTACATGAGCGAGTTCTGGCCCAGCGAGAGGCGGTAGGCCTGCCGGATCATCCGGGCGTACTCGTCTTTGAGGGCGCCGATGTGGCCCTCAAGGGTGCGGATTTCGGTGTCCGCACCGGCCATGTTGTGTTCGAGGGAGCGCAGTTCTTGCTGGTGGTGCCGAAGGAGCTGCTCACGGAGGCGGATTTTTTGGTCCACGAGCTGGAGCTCTTGCATCGCGTCCGTCCGGTTCGCCTTCGCCGACTTCAGGAGCCGCTCGGTGGTGGCGAGCTGTTCGTTCAGGGCGTCGCGCCGCCGGGTGAGTTCGTCCTTTGTTTGGCCCTCCGCCGTGCGGGGGGCAAGCACGAGCGCGATGACCAAACTGACTGCAAGCCAGCGCTTAGAACGAAGTACGGCGCTCCACATCATCGGGCAATTCAAAAGGCATTTCACGCACGGTATCCACCTTAATTCGCTGAATATCAATCTCTATCTCCATATTTCTTCCGTGGTGCTCCACCTCGAGCACCAACCGGCGCGGGTACCGCCCATGCTCGGTATCGGTGAATTCCGAACGCTCCACAGAAAGGTAGAGCGCCTCGCGGAAATCGTCGAAATCATCTCGCTCAGGATCAAATGTCTGTGCATCGATTCGGTGCCGCTTCACCAGCAAATCGTCGCTGTCCGCCCGCCCACGCACCCGCTCGAACCGCCGACTCGGCAGCGCGATCTGCAAAGAATCCGCATCGACCACGGCCCGCTCCGGCGCCCCTACCACCCGCCTTGCTTTGCGGGGATACCGCGCCACCAGCACATACGCGTCGCCTTCGTTGCGGACGAGGAACTTGTCGCCCTCCGGGTCCAGCCCGAGGGGCCGTCCAGAGAGCAGATCCTGCAGCTCGTGCAGGCCCAACTCCGCATCCACGAACTGCCGCAAATCCGCCGGACCCGCATAGTACCAGCGGTTCCCCGGAATCTTGCTGAGCACGAACAAGGAATCGCGTGTCAGTAGCATCCGCGCCACCTCGACGCCCAGCGCAGGACTTAAGCTCATCCACACCGCGCTGTCCGGGACCATCCGGACTGTGGCGGAAAACGACTGGTCAAGCGAATCCGAGTGCACCGCGGCATCGACCTTCATGCTCAGTCCAGGCCACTGCAACCGCGATGCGAGGCAGCGGTCGAGGACTTCGGCAGGAGGCAAATCCCGGCCAGCACGGCCGCCAGCGACCGCACCCGCGCCGGCGCAACCGGCAAGGGCAACGGCCACGCTGGCCAGCGCGAGTGCGCTCCGGGCCGTCGTCATGGCAGCTGGTTGAGTTTGGCCGGGAGGTCGGGCGAGGTGGAGCCGGCCTCGATCGCCGCGCGCCACGCCTCCCGCGCCCCATCTGCATCTCCCAAGGCCCACCGGATTTCGCCCAAATGCTCCAAGAACACCGGATCCGGCCACTCCGACATGCGCACTGCTTCCTCCATCGCCACCAACGCCTCTGCATTCCGGCCCATCCGATGCAGGACCCACGCCCGGGTATCCAGCAGGTTCGCATTGCCCGGCGAAAGCTCCAGGGCACGGCGGCTGCACGCCTCGGCGCGGTCGAGCTGCTCTCCTTGCAAGGCGAGGTACCACGCATGGTTGTTCAACACCGTGGGGTTGTCCGGCTGCAAGGCAAGGCTTCGCTCAAGTGCGGTGGCGCACCCGGCATGATCGCCCACCACGTGCAACGCGTCACCGAGCACCGCCTGCAGTTCCGCTTCGGCTTCCGGGAAAGCCCGTGCACGGGGCAAAACGCGGCGCACCACCTCTGCAGCCTCCGCGTGACGTCCCAGCCGAACCAGTCCCATGGCTTCGTACCCCGCGAATTGCACCATGGCAGGAAACACCTCCCCCGCCGCACGGGCATGCCGCACCCACGCCTCGAAATCGTTCAACTCCTCATCCAGCGCCAGCAAGTTCGTCCACGTGTCCGACAAGCCCGGGTAGGCCTCAACGACCTGCTCCAGCCGCGCCCGCGCTTCCGCAATCCGGCCTGCCGTGCGGTCCACATCCGCTGCCAAAATCAACAACGGCGCCGAGGTCCCGTGCTGCTCCAGTGCCCAGCCGATCAACTGCTCCGTCCTGCCCGCCAACTCCTCATCGAAGGCGCTGATTTCCACATACCTCGACAGGATTTCCAGCTTCTCATCGACCGTCACGTCGGGGGAACGGAATGCCGTTTCCAGCGCGGTTTCGGCCTCCTTTGTCCGCCCCGCCGCCGTCATCACATGGGCATAGAGCAAAGCCACAGGGCCGTCGTTCGGTTCCGCCGCATACAGCGGGGAAATGACCCCGGCAGCACGCGGAATATCACTCAGATTGAGCAACATACGCGCCCATTCCAGCTGGAACTCGACCACATCCGGAAAGCGGACAGCGCCCCGTTCGAGGGCTGCAGCCAGCTCCTCGTACCGGCCCGCTTGCTCCAGGTAGTACAGCCGCTGGAAACTCACTTCGGGGTCCGGAGCTACCGTGCGTTCGTAGGCATCGCATACGGCGATGGCGAGCAGGGGTGCTCCGGCTTCTGCGAACGCCTCCGCCCAAACGTACACCACCTCGACATCCCCCGGCCGGGCCTCCAGGATGGCCTCCACGTCGTCAAGTGCTTCCCCGGCCTGTCCGATGTCCAGCAAGGCACTGGCCCGGGCCTCCCGGTACCAGCGATTTCCCGGCTCAGCCTCCACCGCCCGCGTGAACCGCACCACCGCATCTCCCGGCCGGCCTAACCGAACGTCCAGCC
>CAMCYM010000201.1 GCA_945883885.1 Chryseobacterium gleum | reverse complement strand
CGGTTTGAGCCAGGCGGCAAGTCTGCGTTCAGTGCAGGCCTGGGCCTGCACTCCCAAACCCAAGCTCCGTACCTCTACGCCGGCGCGGACGGCACCTTGCCCGACGGCTCCCTCAACCTCCCGAACACCCGGATGGGCCCCACCCGCAGCGCCCATGCCGTCCTCGGCTACACCCGCCTCCTCACGCCCCTTTGGACCCTGCGGCTCGAAGCCTACGCCCAGCACCTCTTCGACATCCCCGTCGAAGCCCAGCCCAGCAGCTTCTCGCTCGTCAACGCCGGCGCAGGTTTCAGCCGCTTCTTCGCGGACACGCTCGTCAACACCGGCACCGCCCGCAACTTCGGACTCGAGGCCACCCTCTCCCGCGCCTTCCGCAACGGGTGGTTCCTCCTTTTCACCGGATCCCTGTTCGACGCGAAGTACACCGGAAGCGACGGCGTCCTGCGCAACACCGACTTCAACGGCCGCTACGCCGCGAACCTCCTGGCCAGCCGAGAATGGACCCTCGGCACCGGTTGGCTTTTCGTCACGGGCTTCAAGTCCACCTTCGTCGGTGGCCGTTGGTACGGCCCGGTGGACCTCGAAGCCAGCAACCTCCAACGCGAAGTGGTCTTCGAAGACGCTGCCCGCAACTCCCTGCAATTCGACCCCTACTGGCGCCTCGACCTCAAGACGAACGTGCGGTGGAACCGCCCCAGCTCCACCCACGAACTGGGCATCGATTTCGTCAACCTCACCGACCGAAAGAACGTCCTCAAGCTCACCTTTGCCCCCGACGAATCCGGCGATCCTTCCCTCTCCGTCCGCGAAGAGTACCAACTCGGCTTCCTCCCCATCTTCTTCTACCGCGTCGACTTCTGACGCCCCCCACCTCCTCCGCCATGTCCCTCCGCCGCCTCTCTGACCTCGCCCCCCTCGACCGAGGCATCCTCGAACACGTCGAAGACACAGAGGCCGTGCTCCCCTTGATCGAAATGGGCGTCTGTCCCGGCGAGTCCATCGTGGTCGCACACGTCGCCCCTGGCCGCGGTCCCATCGCCATCGAGGCGGCCGGGCGCACCATCGCCATGCGACGCGATGCTGCCGACCACCTGTGGGTGAGGGTTGAGGGGCGACGCGTTGGAGGTGAAAAGGATGCTACGACAGAAGCATAGAATGCTGATTTTCGACCGACCCGTCAATCCAGATGGGTTTTGAATGCCCATTTGTAATTCAAACCGAGATGCACAACCGGAGCTGACTTTCCTGTGATCCACCCACACATGGCATCCAGGGCGAAGTCAGATGCAATTCCAAAAATCCCCCCCACATTGAAGAGTGTCCAACCGGGCGGCGCAATCCTTGTCGGTCCGGTGAAATGCACCAACTCGACGAAAACTGTCCCTTTCGGACTCACCTGAACAGCATGGCAGTGTGTCACATACGGCAATGGGGCAGTGGATTCCTGCTTTCCGAGCATGCCGAGATTCCAAGAAAAGGTGTAACCGCAGAAACCATGATCTGCAGCGATAGCGATTCTTGGTCCAACGCCTGACTTCAACGGCACATGGCCCACCAGTGCAAACCCTGATTTCGGCCGGGACAACACCTTCCATTTTGCCCCGAGCTCTGTTTCAAACTCCGAAGTCATCGAACCCCGAAGTTCAAGCGGATTGAACGGTAACCAGCGCACCATTGCACTCGCCGCGAAACCAAGTTGATCCTTGGACGATCCTACTTCCCATTGGAGTGCCTGCGCTTGAATCAAGTTCGACGACTCCGAAAAGTCCGGACGATCAACCGAAAGCCCTTGGGGGCGAACAACGCCTGCAGTGCAGAGTAAGATTCCGAGAATCGCCCGTCGCATTGCATCAGGTGCTCAAAGCGGGAAATCAATAGCGAAAGGCAAAAAGCACCCCTGTGAGCCACAAAGCTGCTCGCCGACCAGCATATACTCCGTCGTTGCGGTACGCGTTCCCAAGCGATGCACAAGCAACCCACTGCACTGAGAATTTCGCGGCGCTCGGTTGATTCCATTCGAGCCCTGCTGACATGCCCAAGGTTGAAAAGAAGGGGACTACATCCGATTTCAGGTCTGTAACCTCATGGAAACCATCTTCCACGCTGTGAAAGACACTCCGTGCACGGACCACGTGATGCATTCCGAATTTCCAGCCACCCACCATTCGAAACTTGCCATCACACAGAGGGGCTGAGGCAAATGCATTGCCCACATATCCCCCCAATCCACTGATGCGAAGTCGTGTTCGGAAGGTAGAATCCGGATTCCCGATCCCGCCCACGACGTCGTCCAAGCGTACACCCGTACCATACTGTTGCATCTGAACGCCTGCATTCAGCAAAAGCCCTTCGCGAACGGCAAAATCAACCCCTATTCCTCCGCCCAAGCTCGGCTTTACAAAAAAACCAGTCTCACCGTCTTCGCGAATTGAGCCCCATTGCTGTGCAAAGTGCACCGTGCAACCCCAACGGTTGCCTCCCGATTGTTCCGGTCTCAAGACATGGCGTGCAGCCGATATCCAGCTCGAATCCGGCTGTACCTGTGCACGGATGGGTTCAATTGCTGTATTTACAAACAACAATACTGAACAAAATGAACACAAACGGAATGGCGTTTTCATTGTACATCTCGCTTTAACGTCTTATAAATCACAGGCATGACAATCAGGGTCAATACGGTTGCAGAAATCAACCCCGCAATCACCACAATCGCGAGCGGTTTTTGGGTTTCCGAACCTATCCCTGTGGAGAGTGCCGCAGGAAGCAATCCCAAACCAGCCATTAGCGCAGTCATCACAATTGGCCGCACGCGCGAACGTGCACCTTCAAGGATTGCAGAAAGGATGTCATGTCCTTCTGCTCGAAGTTCATTGAATACGCTTACCAAGATGACCCCATTTTGAACACAAACACCGAACAGGGCGATGAATCCAACTCCTGCAGAAATGCTAAAATTGACTCCTGTGGCCCACAATCCCATTATTCCACCTATGAGTGCAAATGGCACATTCATTAGCACAATCCCTGCATCCAAGGACGATCCGAACATGATAAACAGCCATAGAAAAATCAAAAGAATGGAAATCGGCACGACGACCTTCAGCTGGTTAACTGCGCGTACTTGATTTTCAAACTCTCCATTCCAAGCAAGTTGGTAACCCTTGTCAAGTTGAACCTGCTCGTTCACTTTCGATTGTGCTTCTGCAATTGTACTGCCCAAATCCCGACCACGAACAGAGAATTTGATGGGAATAAATCGCAAGTTACTTTCCCTGTAAACAAAGGCTGTCCCGTTCACCTGCGAAATGGTCGCAATCTCTCGAAGTGGAATGCGGTTTGCATGTTCTTGCGTCCCTTTCGAGCACGGAACAAGCAACCGGCCGATGTCATCGATGCTCGTCCGATACTCCTCATCGTAGCGCACACGGATGTCGAACCTCCTTTCGTTTTCGTACTTCGTAGAAACCGCCTTGCCACCCAATGCCATTTCAATCACATCGTTCGCATCGGACACATTTACGCCATACCGACCAAGTTTCGTGAAATCCAGCTCAATCCGGAGTTCAGGTTGCCCTATGCTCTTGAAAACACCTAAATCCTCAACTCCCTCGATGGCCTTCATGATGGTCAGGATTTGTTCGGCCTTTTCTTCCAAAACCGTTAAATCTTCACCATACACTTTGAT
>CAMCYM010000200.1 GCA_945883885.1 Chryseobacterium gleum | reverse complement strand
AAAAAGGGAAACCCTCATCGGTACACCAGCGTAACAATCGCCGAATCTTAACCGATGAAACACTTCCGCGTCCATGTGGATGTGCTCAAGTTTGAGCAAATCCTCCTTCACCGACACAGGTTTTGCCTGTCTCGATTTCAGTACTGCCTCAATTGAACACATTCCGTGCCGCGCGTCCTGCGTCCTCCCACGCCTGATCGCTGCGCGGAACCCATCCACCGCGTTGCGCAAGCACGTGGCGAAGTGTCTCTGTTGCAATGTTGCCTACCAGAGCATCGGACGCGAACGGACATCCTCCGATGCCTCCCATCGCCGCGTCGATGCGGCGACATCCACCCCGCAGGGTCGCTTCAACCTTTTCTTCGGCCTCTGAAGGCACCGCATGCAGGTGCGCTCCCAACGCCCCGTCCCAGCCGGAAGGTCGGATGAGACGAAAGGCCTCTTCTAGTAGGTCAGGCGTTGCACTTCCGAGCGTATCGCTCCATGAAATCACCGACGGACACACGCGTTGGATGCACACGTGCGTCCATTCAGAGAGCAAATCCAGCGACCAGGGGTCCCCATAAGGATTGCCAAATCCCATGCTCAGGTACACCACGAGCCGCTTGCCTGCCCCCTCGCAGGCCGCTTTGACCCGGTCCAGCTCCCCCCACGCAGCGTCGCGCCCCATCCCTGCATTTCGCAAGGAAAACGTTTCGGACAGTGAAAGGGGAAAGCCGATGTCGTCTACCGATTCACATGCACATGCGGCTTCCGCTCCCCGCGCATTGACTACGATGACAAGCCGTCGTGTGCCGTCTCCCCATGCATTTTCCGCATCCAAACGGCGAATGACTTCCAGGGTGTCTGCCATTTGGGGCACATGACGGGGAGAAACAAAGCTCCCGAAGTCCAAGGTACCGAAACCCACCCGCATCAGGGCCTTGTAATAGGCCACCTTGACCTCTGTCGCCACCGGCTTTCCCCACCCTTGCAAGGCATCCCGAGGACATTCGACCACATGAACAGGTTCCATGCTGAAAAGTACATCCCGCCACCGAAACCTCGCACACCCCGGGTGCGTATGCGGGTGCAATCAAAGATCACGGCTCCATGGACCTCCAAAGCTTCAATCGGCTTCCGCTCGACGAGAAAACGAACTACATGTGGGACCACGGCGTATGCCTGGCCCAACGCATCATCGAGAATCGCTACATCCTGTGCATTTTCGAACTGAGTGGCTTTTACGTAGAAGCCATCTATTCCCGCAGAAACAACCGCGTGAATGCCATCCTTCCGATCGCAGACCTTCCGGAATGGGAAGGCTATGTGGACGGAACGGTCAAGCGGTTGCTTCAAACCAGCTGAACGGACCTAGGGCCCTCGCCCTGCTTGCAAGTCCCCCCAACGTTCCCACGGCACGGACACGTCCCCCCAACGGAACACTCCAGTTCCATGCGGTCTGCGTGAAAAGGACCACGGCACTCCGGCCGCACTCCCTCCACCGCCCACCGGCGTAAGTACACCGTGTACACCGTGTTCGTCGAACCGACACGGCGTACACGGTGTACGCGCATCCCGCCAGTCCGCCGGCAACCCCTTCCAAGCACGCGCTGCACGGTCTACTTCTGACGGAGCCGAAACGGCACACCACGTGCCGCGGTCAACGCGGAACAACACCGCCGGTGCACCGCCGCGCACAAGGACCCAATCCGCTGGAACGGCATGGTTTTCTGACACCAAGGTCACCGGCCACAGGGCGAGAAGCATCCACTTCAGCCGACCAGATAGCTTCGGTGGCATCCACTGAGATGCCATCCAAGCGCAGGCCGTCGCCGTGCCCCACCAAAAGAAACCCTCGGGCAAATCGCCTACCGGCCAAGCAAGCTGCCAACGACCTGCCGCATAAACCACCGCATCTAAAAACGCAGCGCCGACTGCATCTACGGCGGCAAGCCCCCCCCACGATGCGGGCACACAGGTTGAAATCAGTGCAAGAACTCCCAACAAAGAAACCCAAGGACCTGCCAAGGCATTTACCGGAAGAAAAGCCCAGGGAAACAACCCGAATACCGGAGCAGTCAATGGCGCCGTGGAACCCGTGGCTGCAGTCGCGACAGCGACAAATCGCCACCCCTTGCCGCGGTGTTTCACAGCCGCCGCTGCCACCACGATACCGAGGACGGCGAGAAAACTGAGCTGGGTACCGAGCTGCGCACAGGCCACAGGTCTCCACACGACCGTGGCCATCAAGGCCACCGCCCACGACTGTACCGCAGTCACCGGCCTGTTGAAGAGCTGCCCCAGCGCATACCACGTAGACATGGTGCAGGCGCGGACCGCCGGCACCGTCCAACCGCACACCCCCATATACCCCCACAAGGGAAGAAGCAACACGAACCCCATCTTCCGCAAGGCGCGGTGGCGGCTGCGGAGCAACAGCAGCGGAAGGAACCCGAGCAAACCGACGTGGTATCCACTGACTGAAAGCACATGCACCAGCCCCGTTTCGGCAAATGCCGCTTGAACGTCCTCCTGGATCCCGGCCGTGGATCCGGTTGACAGCCCTTGCATCAAGCCTGCTACCCGGGGCGATAGGTGAGCGGACCAAAACGACTCGATGGCGCACCTGGCACGGAACAGGTGGTATGCCCACGGCCGCTGCATGGGTTGAGATCTCGGGGGTTCCTTGACCAAAGGCGTAAGTCGGGCACCCCAGCCAGCCGGTCGGTACGCCCGAACGGCATCAAATCCCAAACGGGTTTCCCAAGGCTCCCACCGGCCTACAACCTCAACTTGAGCGCCTACAGGGACCGCCTTTGCCCAAGCCACGCGCAGGCGCTGCGGCACGGCAGGCCCGTGCGTGCCACGGGCACGGCACACGCATCCATGGTCCCATTGCGTCCCGTAGGGGCGGGGAGGAGCCACCACCAGACACTCCCACCGATACGCCTTTCCCGTTCCGGGCTGCAGATGTGCCTCCATTCGAGCCATCCACCAGGCTCCGAAGGCGAACCAAACCCCAAACAAGGCCCACCGTCCGAGCCTCGGCACCCACCATGCGAATACATACAACACAAATCCTGCGCACGCCCACGTTGTTTCCATACAACAACCTGCAGCCAAGGTGCCTGCGGCCGCTAGGCATGCAGGAAAAAACAAAGACGAACGCAAGGAAACAGGCAAGCCCATGGCGCGAAGGAAGGCGCCCCATAAAGGCAAAAAAGTCGCGCTTTGTCGCCGGCGTTCAGGACTTCACGAACGCGTCCTTCGGCAAGGAATCGAATGTGACCCTGCCGCGGAAAAAGTAATCGATCAGGATGCTCCGTCGGTACCAGCCGGCTGCATTTGGAGGAGTATTAGCCGATTCCATGGCGCGATTCTCCGCAATTCTTTTGCGGAACATCTTGCCGGATTTTCGGTAGAAATCCACATGTGCATGGAAAACTGCCTGGAAAAGCCGCGGCGAACCTTCGAGCAGAAATTTCCACGCTGCAATGCCATCGAGTGCCATGCGCCGCAGCAGCACGAACGGCCACGGGCGCATGTGGTGGTTTTTCAGCAGCAGGAAGAGGTTGTTTCGGAAGTTGAGGTAGGTTTTGAAGGGAGAAATTTTTTGGAGCGTTCCTCCGCCCAAATGAAAGACGGCGGAGGAACCGCACACCCCCACCCGGTGACCCCGGTTTTTCAACCGCCAGCACAGGTCTA
>CAMCYM010000199.1 GCA_945883885.1 Chryseobacterium gleum | reverse complement strand
GGTGATTTCAAGGCGATTTCCGGTGCCGATTTTCCACATTTCCATGTGCTCGCGGACCGTGCCGTCGGCGCGCTGTTCGAGCCACTGCAACACGAAGCCGTCCTCCTTGCCGTTCCGCTTGCCCGAAAGACTCGCCGCATTGCCGGACGGATCGGAAGGCCGGGTGACACTGCCGGCGTACTTGCCTTCGAGCATGTACATCCAGTCCGGGACGGAAGTTTGGGCTGCAGCCGGGACGGCTGCAACGCCCCAAATCCCCCACATCCCGAAGACGACGGCACGCCGCAGCGCCGCAGCAAAAGGAAAGCTTGCATTCATGCCACAAAGGAAAGTCGGGCTACCTTCGGGTCCACACCTGCATTCTGAAATCATGCGCTTTCGTCTCGTTCACGCAGCCTGGATTGTAGCCGCTGCCTTGCCGCTCCGCGGCGCGGCCCAGTCCACTTGGAACCTCGGCACGACCGTACTCACAGAGTCAAACCTCGTCACGGGCGTGCAACTGCCTTGGGAAATCCTGTGGGGTCCGGACGACCACCTGTGGGTCACCACACGGCCCGGCGATGTGCTGCGCGTGGATCCGGCCACCGGGATTTACACGACGGTCCTTGAGCTTACCGTGATGAACAACGGAAACGGCGAACCGGGGCTGCTCGGGATGGCGATGCACCCGGACTGGGAAAACACCCCCCAGGTGTTTCTCGCGTATTGCACGGGATCCGGCGCGAACGGCAGTGAGCGGCTGAGCGTGTTCGACTGGGACGGCGTTTCCTTGGTGAACGAGCAAGTCCTCTTGACCATCGCTGCGGGCGGAATCCACAACGGCTCCCGGCTGCTGGTCCTGCCCGACCAGACCTTGCTCATGACCACGGGCGATGTGGGCAACTCGGGCAATGCACCGAATCTGAACAGCCTGCAAGGCAAAATCCTGCGCCTCAACCTCGACGGCAGCATCCCCGCCGACAACCCCGACCCGACGAGCGCGGTGTACACCTTCGGCAACCGCAACGCCCAAGGACTGGCCATCGGTCCGAATGGACTGATCTACAGCTCTGAACATGGCCAAAACAGCGACGACGAACTCAACCTCGTCTTGCCCGGCCGCAACTACGGCTGGCCGACGGTCCAAGGCCTGTGCAACACCGCCGCCGAACAGAATTACTGCGCCGCAAACAACGTGGTGGAACCGTTGAAGGTTTGGACACCGTGCGTAGCGGTCAACGGACTCGAGTATTACAACCACCCGGCCATTCCGGAATGGCAGCACAGTTTGCTGCTCTCCGTCCTCGGCGGTCTCAGCGGACAATACGAGCGCCTGAGCGTCTTGCACCTCAGCGACGACGGGACGGCCATCACCGGGGAAGACCAGTGGTTTGCCTCATTCAATCAGCGGGTCCGCGACATCGCCGTCAACCCTTACGACGGCTCGGTGTACGTCGCGTTCAACGGCGTTTCCTATCCGGGCAGTGGCCCGAACCTCATCAAGCGGTTCCACAATGCCTCCTTCGGCGTGGGCGTCGCGGACGTGGCACCTGCGGAAGCCCCGAAGGTGTTCCCGGTGCCGGCGGCAGGTACGATGACCCTGGACCTTCCCGGGGAGTGGGTCGGCAGCACCGTGCGCATCCACAGCTACGCGGGTGCGCTCGTGGCAGACTTCGTGGCGCGCAATGCGTCTGAGCAGCTCGATGTATCGGACTGGGCAGAAGGCATGTACTTCGCCACTGCGACGGCTGTCGGTGGGCAGGTTTGGACGGCGACCTTCTCGGTCATCCGGTGATCCGTTCGGGCGTTCGACTCCTCCTGGTGCTGGGCCTCGGGGGAGTCGGAGCAGGTGGTGCCCGCGCACAGCCGGCGGATACTGCAGCGGTTGCGCGGGTGCAATTGCCGACGGCAGAAGTCATTCCCCTCGACCGGCCCTGGACGGCCGCGGAGTCGCGGGCGCGGCTGCGCGAGGCGGGTGACCTGCGCTCCGGTGCGCTTCCCGACGTGCAGGAAGCTCTGAACCGGTTGCCCGGGGTGAAGATGGAAAGCCGCGGCATCGGCGGTTCCCGGCGCATTTCCATCCGCGGGAGCAATGCGCGTTCTCCGTTTGCCATCCGCAACACGTTTTTGCTCGTCGACGGGTTCGTGTTGACCTCTGCGGACGGTGTGTCGCCGTTCGAATGGCTGGATCCGCAGCTTCTCAGCCAAATCGAAGTCGTGGCGGGCCCCACCGGTGCGTTCGTGGGCGGCGGATACGGCGGCGTGCTCGCGGCTTCGATGCGCCCGGACTGCGACCTGCGTTTCGGCACCGCAGTGTCCACGGTGGGCCGCGGTGCGGCCGGGGCAGGCCCGGCGGGAACGGTGCACGCAGCCGTGGCCCTTCCCTCCGATTTTTCGGCCGTCGTGCGGCTCTCTGCTGCGCATTCGCCCGGCTACCGCGACCAAGAGGCGAACCGGAAGGTGCACCTGGATTTTCACGGGACCTTGCCTTCGAACCGGGGCCGGCAGCGGGTTTGGGTGGCTGGGTGGCTGGGGATGTGGGAGCTTCCGGGAGCCCTGGATGCTGCGGCTGCGGCCGCAAGCCCGACGGCTGCGCCTGGGGCGCCTTTCGGGGCCCGCGTCGAACGGGACCGGCTGCTGGCGGGATGGAGCCGCGAGGTGAATGGGGTGTCGGGCGTTTGGCTCCTCGCCCACGGCTCCACGAAACGCAATCCCTTCGGCACATCGCGGTTCTACCAAGGGGACAAGCACGAGTCCGAAGGCGGCTTTACCGGCCGTGTGCGGCGCACGCACGTGCTGCTCATGCGGCGCAGCGGGCTGTTGCAGAGCGACTTATCCGCCATCGTCCGCGCGGACCGGCTGCACGTGACGGAATGGGATACGCTTGCACCGCCGGCAGACCGGGAATTGCGGTATACGTTGCGGACGGATGCCCTCAATCTGTGGGCCGGCGCGGGACTTGAATGGGTGGGAGTCGGCGGGCTGCGGGGGGCGATCGGTATCGGTGCAGAACGACTGGATCGGCTCACCACCGGCACGTTTGCCGCCGCCGAGGTGCCCTACCGCGAGCCCTATGCAGGCTTCCGTCCCTTGTTGCGCGGATCGGCGAGGGTGCCCGTGGGGCCTCGGATGCACCTGCACGCCTCGTTTGCCCAAGGCATCGGCCACCCGGCCTCCCTCGAACTCGTGCATCCGGAGACCTTCTTGCCAAATTCCTTGCGCTCCGAGCGGGCCGACGGTGCGGAAGCAGGCGTTGCTGCCACGTGGCGGCGGCTGTTTGCCTCGGCGGTCGTATACCACACCCGTGTCGTCGACGCCATCCGCCAAGTGCCGGGTAGCACCGATGCCGCCGTCCTCGAAAACGCCGAAGCTGCGGCCCTTTCCGGCTGCGAAATCGAAGCGACTTGGACCTTTCCTCAGGTTCAATTGCGCGGCTACGGGGCCTTGCAGGACCACCGCATCTACGCCACAGAAACCCTGTCGTTGCCGGGTTCACCCAGCAACATCATCGGTTTAGATGTCAGCGGCCGCAAAGGACCCTGGTCCGCAGAGGCCCACGTGCGCCGGACCGGAAGCACGCCGCTCAACGATGCAAACACCGATGTGGCCGCGCCGTGGACCCGTTGCGATGCCGAGCTCGCGCGTGCGTGGGGGCCGTGGAGCCTCTCGGCCGGGGTGCGCAACGCCTTCGATGTGCGCTACACGGACTGGTGGTCCGTCAACGCCCCTGCCGGACGATACTACAACCCCGCGGCGCCGCGCACG
>CAMCYM010000198.1 GCA_945883885.1 Chryseobacterium gleum | reverse complement strand
GAGAAGGAGGCGAAGGAGAAGGCCATCAGCTCGACGCGTGCGCTGGCCGGACGGGAAAGTGTGACCATCGATTCATCCCGCCGCAAGGGCGATGATTCCGGCAGCGGAGTGATCGATTTGTCGATGTTCCAAAAAAGCTCCCAGCAGCCGGTCGTTGAGCGGATTGTTGCAGCTCCGGCGGCGAAACCCGCCCCGGTTGCGCCTGTCGCTCCCGCCCCGGTAGCTGTCGCGGAAGAGCCTGCTCCTGCTCCGGCACCGGTCGCCGCGCCCCCGGTCGAGGCACCTGCAGCCCCGGTGGCTGCTGCTGCTCCAGAGGTCGTTGCTCCGGTTGTAGCAGAAGCCCCAGAGGCTCCCGCCGCTCCCGCAGCCCCGGAATCCCGGGTGAAGGTGGTCGGCAAGGTGGACCTGGAAGGGCTTGCCCCGAAAAAGAAGGCCCCCGCCGCAAAAGCCCCTGCCCCTGCCCCTGCGCAAACCGCGACAAAGGCTCAACCTGAACCCCAGCCACAACCGCAACCTAAACCTGCGCCGCAAAGCGTCGCTCCCCAGCCTCAATCTCCGCCTGCCCCTGAGTTCATGCGGGCGCAGGTAGAGAAGTTGACGGGGCCGACGGTCCTGGGCCGGATTGAATTGCCGGTCGAGCGGAAGCGGACCCCGGGTGGGGCTTCCGCAGAAGAGAAGCGGAAGCGGAAGCGGATCACGAAAGTGGACGTCGTGAAGACGGCGGCTTCGGTAGGCGGTGCACAAAGTGCGGGCCCGGGCAGTGGACCAGGCAACCGCCCAGGAGGAGGTCAGCAGAACCGCCCCGGCGCGGGTCCTCGGAGGAACGAGCCCCGGAAGGAAGTCACGCAGGCGGACATCCAAAAAGAAATCAAGGACACCCTTGCGCGTCTGAGCGGAGGCGGTTCGAAATCGAAAGCCTCGAAGCTCCGGAAAGCGAAACGCAGCGCCTACGCCGAGCGTACGGAGCGCGAGCTTGCGCGCCAGCAGGCCGCCGAGAGCGTACTTCAGTTGACGGAGTTCGTGACCGTTGCGGAGTTGGCGAACATGATGCACGTCGGAGTGAACGAGGTCATTTCGGCCTGCATGTCGCTCGGCATGATGGTGTCCATCAACCAGCGCCTCGACTCGGAGACGATTACCATCATTTCCGATGAGTTCGGCTTTGAGGTAGAGTTCGTCAGCGCAGAGGTCCAGGAGTCCATCGAAGTCGAAGAAGACAGCGCGGAGGATTTGGTCCCCCGCCCACCGATCGTCACGGTGATGGGCCACGTGGACCACGGGAAGACTTCGCTGCTGGACTTCGTCCGCAAAGCGAACGTCATCGCCGGTGAAGCCGGGGGCATCACCCAGCACATCGGTGCCTACAGCGTCACGTTGCCGACGGGAGGCCACATCACCTTCCTCGACACACCGGGTCACGAGGCCTTCACGGCCATGCGGGCCCGGGGTGCGCAAGTGACGGATTTGGCCATCATCGTCGTCGCCGCAGACGACGCCGTCATGCCCCAAACCCGCGAAGCCATCAACCACGCGCAAGCGGCGGGCATTCCGATGATTTTCGCGATCAACAAGATCGACCGGGAGGGTGCTCAGCCTGAGCGCATCAAGCAGCAGCTCGCGGAGATGAACATCTTGGTGGAGGATTGGGGCGGCAAGTTCCAGTCCCAAGAAATCTCGGCGAAGCAGGGATTGAACGTGGAGGCGCTCCTCGAGAAGGTATTGCTCGAGGCGGAATTGCTGGATTTGAAGGCAAATCCGACCAAACGTGCCCTGGGCACGGTCATTGAAAGTTCGCTGGACAAAGGCCGGGGCTACGTGACCACCCTGCTCGTGGAAGCAGGAACCCTGCGCATCGGAGACGCCATCCTCGCGGGCCAGTACTCGGGCCGCATCAAGGCCATGTTCAACGAGCGGGGCACCCGGGTCGACGAGGCGGGGCCTTCATCGCCCGTGTCCGTGCTCGGATTCGACGGGGCTCCGGCCGCCGGTGACAAGTTCAACGTGTTCGAAGACGAGAAAGAAGCACGCGCCATCGCCACGAAGCGGCAGCAGTTGCAGCGCGAGCAAGGGGTGCGCTCGCAGCGCTCTGTGACGCTCGAAGAACTCGGCCGACGCATCGCAGTAGGGGAATTCAAGGAATTGAACCTCATCGTGAAGGGCGACGTGGACGGCTCCATCGAGGCGTTGAGCGATTCGTTGCTGAAGCTCTCCACGGAAAAAGTCCAGGTGAACATCATCCACAAAGCGGTGGGCCAAGTGTCCGAATCGGACATCCTGCTCGCTTCGGCTTCGGATGCAATCATCATCGGCTTCCAGGTCCGCCCGTCCTCTTCCGCGCGGAAGTTGGCAGAGAAGGAGCAAGTGGAAATCCGCCTGTACTCCATCATCTACAACGCCATCGAAGAGATGAAGGAGGCGATGGAGGGTCTGCTGTCTGCACGGATCGAAGAGCAAGTCACCGGGTCGGCAGAGATCCGCGAGACGTTCAAGATTTCGAAAGTGGGCACCATCGCCGGTTGCTTCGTCACCGACGGCACCATCAAGCGGAACACAAAAATCCGCCTCATCCGGAACGGTGTGGTGGTGTACACCGGCGAATTGGGTTCGCTCAAGCGATTCAAAGACGACGTCAAGGAAGTCAACCGCGGCTTCGAATGCGGCTTGAACATCGAGCGGTTCAACGACTTGAAGGTGGGCGACGTCATCGAGGCCTTCGAAGAGGTCGCGGTGAAGCAGACCCTCGAAGGTTAAGGAGCGACCGGCAGAGCTGGCGGTTCGATGCTGCACGGAATCACCGTGGCCGTGGGATAGGCCGTGAGCCACTGTGCGCGCACAAATTCTGCGGAAAAGCGGTCACGGAAATCCCCCAAGCATACGCGGTAGTTGGGGGCCAAATCCAGCACGTAGACGGGCAGCGGTTGCTGCCGGCGCAGCTCGGCGCGCAGGTGCCGCGCGGCCTGCAAGTCGCCGAGGAAGACCTGAATTCGGAATCCGGCGACCGCGGCGGGTTGCGCTCGGGCCACGCTGTCCCAGGCGGCGACGGCGTCGGGACGGATGAGCACCGACGTGGCCGGTTCGCGCGGGGTTTGGGCGAGCACGGGAGCGCATACGCCTCCACACACCACGGCCCAGACCGGAACCGCGCGGCACGCTGAAATCAGCAGTCGATTGAAGTTGAGCGCCATGCTGCCGCGAAGGTAGCCGCCCCCAATTCAGAATCGTTCTGAATAAGCAGACGAGTCGCCTTTCACGCCCGCGGTGGGGCTGTTTCTGTGCGCGGGGCATTACTTTTGCACGCGAATTGAGTGGGTACCTAATCGACATGCGAAACGTGAAAGTCCACGCACATTGGCCCAGTTACGGGGTGCTGCGCAGCCTTCTCGCCATGTCTTTCCTTATGGCAGTCAGCGTCTTGCGGGCTGGAATTTGGGACGGCGGCGATGTAGAGAAGGGCAAGGCGCTGTTCAATGCGAACTGCGCGTCGTGCCACAAGGTCACGAACGAAGTGCTCGCCGCGCCGGGGCTTGCAGGCATCAAAGACCGCTGGACTGGCGGAGATGAACTGCTCGTCAAATGGATCCAGAACCCGCAAGCAGCTGCGGCTACGGGGGATCCGTACATCAAGTCCATCGTGGCGCGGTACGTGCCGACGTACGGCTGGATGAGTGCGCAAGCGGTAAACGCGGACGACGTCAAGCACATCATGGCGTATGTGCAAGCACCGCCCGATGCAGGCGCTGCAGGTGCCGCTGCCAC
>CAMCYM010000197.1 GCA_945883885.1 Chryseobacterium gleum | reverse complement strand
CTTGACCCAATGCCCGGCTCCGTAACCCCCAACCCCAACCCCGTCCCCGTCCCCAACCCCTTCCCGCGGTACCTTCGGAGCATGGAACGATTGCTGCGGTTTCGGGAGCAGGTGCCGGCGCATGTGACGCTCGTGGCGGTGAGCAAGACGCGGCCGTTGGGGGATTTGGTCGAGGCGTATGCGGCGGGTCAGCGGGATTTTGGGGAAAATCGGGTGCAGGAGCTGCTTGAGAAAGCGCCCGGATTGCCGCCTGATGCGCGGATGCACCACATCGGACACCTCCAAACGAACAAAGTCAAGGCCCTGCTGCCGGCGGTGTTTCTGATCCACGGCATCGACTCGGAGCGGCTGCTGGCGGAGGTGAGCCGGCGGGCGGAGGAGCGCGGGCAGCCGGCGGACGTGCTGCTGCAGGTGCACATCGCGCAGGAGGAGCAGAAGTGGGGATGGGAGGCGGCGGAGTTGGAGGAGGCGTGGGCGGGCGGGCTGGGGCAGCGGTATCCGGGCGTTCGGGTGCGGGGGCTCATGGGGATGGCGACGTTCACGGAGGACCGAGCGCAGATCCGGCGGGAGTTCAGGGGGTTGCGGGAGTTGCACGACCGGATCCGGGCGGCCGGCGGCGGCGAGGTGCTGTCGATGGGCATGAGCGGGGATTGGGACATCGCGGTCGAGGAAGGCTCGACGATGATCCGGGTAGGGAGCGCGATCTTCGGAGGAAGGTGAGGCCCGCGGTATCTTGGGCGCATGAAATTCCTTCTGGCGTTCGCGGCCTTTGTGCCCGCAGGTGTGCTGTGCCAAACGCCGACCTCCATCGAGGCCGTCGAGTATGATCCCGCGGGAGACCGTTGGTTTGTGTCGAACGGCGCGACGCTGCTGGTGACGGAGGGGCCTGGTGCCGGGTGGGAGGTGTTTGGCACAGCCCAAGCCACCCACGGCATGGAGGTCGTCGACGGGATGCTGGTGGCCATCGGCGGAAACGTGCTGCGCGCGTACGACCTCGCGTCGGCGGAGCTGCTCGGCTCGCTTTCCATCCCCGGCGCGTCCTTCCTGAACGGCATGGGCAGCATGCCCGGGATCTTGGTTGTCAGCGACTTCGGCAACGGGCGCATCCACCGCATCGACGTGTCGGATCCGGCCGCAATGCAGGCCACGCTGCTCGCCACGGTGCCCGGCTCTCCGAACGGGGTGGTCATCGACGAGGCCGGCGGGCGCGCCATCGTGGTGATGTGGGGCACGAACGCCGACGTCCTCGCGGTGGATTTGGCGACGGGGGCGGTCACGACGCTCGTGAACGGCACAGGACTGGGCAACCTCGACGGCATCGACGTGGACGGGGAAGGCCGCTACTACATCTCGTCGTGGTCGCCAGCACGCATCACGCGGTACCCCGCCGACTTTTCCACCCCCGAGACGGTGGTTTCCAGCGGACTCGCCTCTCCGGCCGACATCTCGTACGCGGTCGCGCTCGACACCTTGGCGGTGGCGAACTCCGGAAACGACGTGGTCACGTGGCACGGCTTCGCCCCAGCGGTGGGCGTCGGCGAGCCGGGGACGGGGACGGGGTCGGAGTCGGGGTCGGCGCGTGTGGAATGGACCGGCGCTGGGCTCGTGCTGCATTGCGGTGCACCGGGTCGGTGGCGCCTCGCCGCCTTCGCGGCCGACGGCCGCGAAGTGGCGGCAGCCGTGTACGACCTCCCCGCCGGCGAGGTGCGCCTGGCCGACGACCGGCTGCCGCCTGCCGCCCGCACCGCCTGGGTCCTCCGGCTTGAAGCTCCGGACGGGACCGTCCACGCGGTCAAGCCGGGTCCACGTCTACGCTGAGGCGCAGACGTTTCCAGTGGGGATCGGCGTGGAACTCGCGCAGGTCCTCGCGCAGCACTGCCTTGTAGCGGGCGGGCGGCGCGGCGCGCTCGAATTTCAACAGGATGACCCGGATGTGCAGGTCGTCGATGCGTCCGATGGCGGGCGTTTCGGGGCCGATGCAGCGGGCGGCGAAGCGGTCGCGCAGGCGGGTGGCGAGCACGGCGGCGCCCCGCTCGAGGCGGTTGAGGTCGCTGTGCTTGAGGGTGATACGAATGAGGCGATGGAACGGCGGGTAGCCGTAGGCCGCGCGTTCGGCGAGTTCTTGCTGGACGAGCCCGTCATAGTCGCCGGCGACCACCCGGTTGAGGACCCAATGGTCCGGGGTGGAGGTTTGGATGATGACGGTGCCGGGGGAGGGAGCGGCTGCGCCGGAAACAGGGTTGAGATTGAGGTTGGGGGCGGCGGCTGCACCGCTGGGAACAGGAGCGGCTGCGCCGCCGGGAACAGGGGCGGCTGCGCCGCCGAGGTTAGAGGGACCGATTTGAGAAGGGGGGCGGCCAGTGCGGCCGGCGCGGCCGGCGACTTGGGTGAGCATTTGGTACGCCCGCTCGAAGGAACGGAAGTCGGGGAAGGTCAGCATGCGGTCCGCGTTGAGGACGCCGACGACGCCGACGTGGGCGAAGTCGAGGCCTTTTGTGACCATTTGGGTGCCGATGAGGACGTCGAATTCGCGGCGGGAGAAGGCCTCGATGAGGCGGCCGTGCGCGTGGCGGCTGCGCGTTGTGTCGGCGTCCATGCGCGCGACGCGGGCGTGCGGGAAGAATTCGGCGAGCTCCTCTTCGACGCGCTCGGTGCCGAGTCCGCGCGGGCCGTTGTCGGGGCGGCCGCAGGCGGTGCAGTGGACCTCGGCCGTGACGCGGTAGCCGCAGTGGTGGCACTGCAATTCGCCCTTCGCCTTGTGGTGGGTCAGGGGCACGTCGCACCGCTCGCACAGGGGCGCGTGGCCGCAGGTGCCGCACTGCCAAACGGGTGCATAGCCCCGCCGGTTCAGGAACAGAATGATTTGGCGCTCAGCGGAAAGGGCCTCTTCCATCGCCTCGCGCAGGAGCGGCGTGAAGTGGCCTTTCATGGACCGCCTGCGGCGCTCGCGCAGGAGGTCTGACAGCACGATTTCAGGCAGTTGCGCCCCGCCGTACCGCTCGAGCAAGGGCACGCGCACCAGCTTCCCTTCCTGCGCAAGCCAAACGGACTCCACAGACGGCGTGGCCGAGCCCAGCACGCACCCGGCCCCCACGCGCTGGCTGAGCCAGAGCGCCGCGTCGCGCGCTTGGTAGCGGGGCGCGGGGTCTTGCTGCTTGTAGCTCGCGTCGTGTTCTTCGTCCACGAGGATGAGGCCGAGCCGCTCGAACGGCAGGAACAGGGCGGACCGCGGGCCCACGATGAGCCGTCCGCGCGACCGCCGCTCCCACTGCAGCACGTCGTACCAGGTCTCGGTGCGCTCGCGCGGCGTGAAGCGGCTGTGGTAGACGCTCAGGTAGGCGCTGAAGTGGGCCTGCAGCCGGCCGATGAGTTGGGTGGTGAGGGCGATTTCGGGCACGAGGAACAGGACCTGCTGGCCGCGCTCGAGGGCGTCGGCGATCAGGTGGATGTAGACCTCGGTTTTGCCGGAACCGGTCACGCCGTGGAGCAGGACGGGCTGGGCGGCGGCGAGGGCGCTGGCGCAGGCGCGGTAGGCCTCGGTTTGGGCCGGGCTCAAGGTCGGCAGGGGCGCCCGGAGGGGGGCCGGCGCGCCCGCCGTTCCCCCACCGTCGCGTCCAGCCTGCTCCGCTCCCGGCCCCTCCCCCGCAGGGCCCTCCCACCGCTCCACGAGCCCACGCTCGGCCAAACGCTCGGCCACCGCCGGCCCGGCCACGCCCGACCCCTTCACCACCGGCCCCTCCTGCATCCACGTCCCCACCGGCTCCGCCCC
>CAMCYM010000196.1 GCA_945883885.1 Chryseobacterium gleum | reverse complement strand
TTTTTTGGGGATGAGCCGGGTCGGTGCCGCGTGGGGGGGGGTGCTCGTCGTTGTGGGAGGGATCGGGTGCGTGGGGGTGGCGCCGACAGCCGATGTCGGGAAGCGCAAGCCGTATGATTATGAGGCGAGGCCGCTGCATCCCGCCGTCGCCCGGGTGGCCCTGCCGGGGGATTCGGCGGAGTGGTTTCTCCAGATGGACCGGAAGGAACTGCTGTACCTCAGGAGCGGACCGGGGGCGCCGTTCGTGGCCACCGTTGAGGCGGGGCGTGCCGACGGCACCGCGTGGACGTGGAGGGATACGCTCGCTCCAGGGGCGGACCGGATGCTTCGGGTGCGCTGGCGGGCCGCCGGGGGAGGGACAGACCCGGTGATACGGGTGCGGGATGTGCACCGCTCGACCGAAACGTGGGCCGACGTCCTCAGCGGGGATGCGCAAGGGCGGTACCTGGCCGGTCCCGACGGCTGGCCCGTCGATGGCCGGGGGGTCGCGGCAGGGGACACGCTCATCGTGCGGGGCCTGCCGTTCGAGGGGTGGAACTGGACCCATGCAGCGATCGAACCGCGGATGCCCGCCCCGCCGTTTGCCGGCATGCGCTCGGCCGGGGACACCCTGCACTTTGTCGACGCGATTCCCCTCTCGGCGGACGCGGCCGGCGAGGCGCGGTTCGTCGTAGCCCCGGGGATCAACCTGCTTGTGGGCGATGCGCTCGGCAGCCCTGAGATGCTGGTCTACGGGCGGTCGCTGGAGTTCCCGCACATGCGGAACGTCGTGGATTTAGTCGAAGCCACCCGGTACGTGCTCTCGCGGTCGGAGTACGAGCGGATGCGCAGTGCCGAGGACATGAAGGGCGAGCTGGACGGGTTTTGGCTCGCCTGCAACGAAGACCCGGAACGCGCTGCGGACTTGATTGCCACCTATTACGCCCGCGTCGAAGAGGCAAACCTCTATTTCTCAGGGCTTCGGGAAGGCTGGAGGACCGACCGCGGCATGGTGCACATCGTCTTCGGGGTGCCCTCCCGCATCCGCACGTCGCCGGGCACGGAATGGTGGATGTACGGCGAAGAAGGCAATGTCAACACGGTAATTTTCAGATTTGTCCACGAGCCTGTGCCGTACGATGCGAACGTTTGGACCCTCGATCGGTCCGTGAATTTCCGCGCGGCTTGGGACCGGATGGTCACGGCTTGGCGCACAGGTCGTATCCAAACCGACTGAGCGACCGCCCGCCCCCGAGGGTTCCGGCCTACCTTGCACGCAGAACGACCTCGCCATGCCACGCCCCGACTTCTCCCTCGACTTCACGCGTCCCGAAAAACCTGAACGCAACGACCGCCCCGACCGCGGCGCGCGGAGTGACCGCAGTGATCGCGGCGACCGCGGTGACCGCAGTGACCGCTCCCCTCGCGGTGACCGGCCGGCGGGCGCGAACCGCGGGAAGTTCAGCGGTGGCGACCGGAAGCCTGGACACAAGCCGTTTGGGGCGAAGCCTTTCGGACACAAACCTTTAGGCACACCCGCACCCTTCGTGATGGGCTGGCACCCGGTCTCCGAAGCACTCGAAGCCGGCAAAGAGCTGCAACGCGTTCTGATTCAGCGGGATGAGAAAGGGGAGCGCACCACGGCACTCCTCGGCCTCCTGCGCACCGCAGGCGTGCCGGTCTCGCGCGTCCCCCGCGAAAAACTCGACCGCATCACGCGGAAAGCGCACCAAGGCATCATCGCCTTCCTGTCGCCCATCACGTACGCTCCCCTCGAAGAACTCGTGGCCGCCGCCTTCGATGCGGGCACTCCTCCCCTCTTCGTGGCCGTAGACGGCGTCACCGACGTGCGCAACCTCGGCGCCATCGCCCGCTCTGCAGAGTGCTTCGGCGCGACCGGCCTCATCGTCCCCGCCCTCGGCTCCGCCCCCATCCAAGAAGACGCCATCAAGGCCTCTTCCGGAGCCCTCCTGCGCTTGCCCGTCGCCCGCGTCACTTCCCTCGACGCCGCATTGAAAGACCTGCAATTTCGCGGCATCCGCGTCGCCGGCCTGACGGAAAAGTCCGAACTCGACATCAGCCAAGCGCTCCTCGAGCGGCCGCTGTGCATCGTCCTCGGCGACGAAGAAACCGGCCTCTCCCCAGAAGTGCTCGCGCGATGTGACGACCGCTACCGCATCCCGATGACGGGCACAACGGCCAGCCTCAACGTCTCCGTCTCGGCCGGCATCGCCCTGTACGCCGTCGCCGTCGCCGCGCTCAGCCCCGGAAGTTGATTCCCCGGTAAACGCCCGCGTCCCCCAGCTCTTCTTCGATCCGGAGGAGCTGGTTGTACTTCGCGACCCGGTCGGAGCGGCTAGCGGATCCGGTCTTAATTTGGCCGGTATTCAAGGCCACCGCGAGGTCCGCAATCGTCGTGTCCTCCGTCTCGCCGGACCGGTGGCTCATCACACTCGTGTAGCCTTTCCGGTGGGCCAAACTCACGGCATCGATGGTCTCGGTCAAGGTTCCTATTTGGTTGACCTTCACCAAGATAGAGTTCGCCACCCCCTCCTCGATGCCCCGCGAAAGCCGCGCGACATTCGTCACGAACAAGTCGTCTCCGACGAGCTGGATGCGGTGCCCGAGCTGCTGGGTCATCCGCTTCCATGCGACCCAATCGTCCTCCGCACAGCCGTCCTCGATGCTCGCAATCGGATACCGGTCGCACCAACCGCTCCACCAGCCCACGAGCTCTTCTCCGTTCATCCGCTTGCCGTTGCTCTCGAAGGTGTACAGGCCGGTCTCTGCATTGTAGAACTCGCTGCTCGCAGCATCCAAGGCGATTACGACGTCCTCGCCTGGCACATATCCCGCCTTCTCAATCGCCGCAAGAACCACCTCGATGGCTTCCTCGTTCGAGGCGAGGTTCGGCGCAAAGCCGCCCTCGTCACCCACGTTCGTGCTGTGGCCTTTCGCCTTCAGCACAGACTTCAGGTGGTGGAAGATTTCCGTGCCCATCCGGAGGCCATCGGTGAAGGTCTCTGCCCCTACGGGCATGACCATGAATTCCTGGATGTCGATTTTGTTGTCCGCGTGGCTTCCCCCGTTGAGGATGTTCATCATCGGCACAGGCAAGGTGTGCGCGTTCACGCCGCCGATGTAGCGGTACAGCGGTAGCCCCACGGTCTCGGCTGCAGCATGCGCCACCGCGAGCGACACCCCGAGCAGGGCATTCGCTCCGAGTTTCCCTTTGTTCGGGGTCCCGTCGAGTTCAATCAACGCCGCGTCGATGGCCCGTTGGTCGGTCACATCCATCCCGTTGAGCTCGTCCGCCAGCACCTCGTTGACGTGTGCCACTGCACGTGCCACGCCCTTGCCCATCCACTCCGGTTCACCATCCCGCAACTCCACCGCTTCGTGGATCCCGGTGCTTGCACCCGACGGAACCGCCGCTCGGCCCACATCGCCCTCGGTCGTGACGACTTCAACTTCGATGGTAGGGTTGCCGCGCGAATCAAGGATTTGGCGCGCGTGGATTTCGTCGATGTAGCTCATAATCAGAGGGGATAAAGTCGTTTCAGAGGATGGGGGTCTTCAGGCAGGCACGGCCACGTGGCGCATAGATTCCACGAACCGGTCGAACAGATAGCGGCTGTCGTGCGGCCCAGCCGACGCTTCCGGATGGTACTGCACCGAGAACACGGGCAAACTGCTGTGCGCCATGCCGGCTACGGTGCCATCGTTCAGGTGCCTGTGGGTTTCCCGGAGCTGCGGATGCGCCTCGAGCCCTGCACGCGACACCACGAACCCGTGGTTCTGCGCCGTAATCTCGCACTTGCCCGTTTCGAGGTTGAGCACCGGG
>CAMCYM010000195.1 GCA_945883885.1 Chryseobacterium gleum | reverse complement strand
CCACTTCATGCAGAAGTTCGAGTCGGAGTGCCGGATGGAGACCGAGGATGTGAACCGCGCCATCGGGGAAATCGGGGCGCCCCGGGTCGTGGTGCCGGAGCGCGTCCGGGCGTGGGAAGAGGGGCGGACCGGGGTGCCGCTGGTGGATGCGTGCATGCGGTGTTTGGCCGCGACGGGGTACCTGAACTTCCGGATGCGCGCGATGCTGGTCAGCTATTTGACGCACCACCTGTGGCAGCCGTGGCAGGCGGGCGCCGACCATTTGGCCAGGATCATGCTGGATTTTGAGCCGGGCATTCATTATCCCCAAATGCAGATGCAGGCCGGCTGCACGGGCGTGACCACCGTCCGCATCTACAACCCGGTCAAGCAAGCCCAGGACCACGATCCGGACGGGGCGTTCATTCGGCGGTGGGTGCCGGAGCTCGCGGAGCTGCCGGTCCCAGCCGTGTTCGCGCCGTGGGAGATGCCGCCGCTCGAGGCGGCGTTCTTCGGGCCGACAGGCTACCCGGCGCCACTCGTCGAGCTGGAAGCGGCGGCGCGGGCGGCTCGGGAGCGGCTTTGGGGCGCCCGCAAGCAACCGGCGGTGCGCGCAGAAGGCGCCCGCATCGTGGCCCGCCATGTGTTGCCACGAAAGAAGCAAACCGGAAGGAAATGACCGAAATTCGCCCGACGATGAACCCTGAATCACGCCCGGATACCCGCGTCTTGCTGCACCACGAGGTCATCGCGGAGCGGGCGGACGCGCCGTGGCTCGTCTTCATCCACGGGGCCGGCGGCAGCATTCGGACGTGGAAGTTCCAAATCGACGCCTTCGCCCCCCACTACCGCCTCCTGCTCATCGACTTGCGCGACCACGGCTATTCGAAGGACATCCTCCCCGAGTACCCGGCGTACGACTTCGATATCCTCGTCGAAGATATCCTGCGCGTCATCGACCACCGCGGCATCGTGAAGGCGCACTTCCTGAGCCTTTCCATCGGCAGCGTCATCCTCCAAAAGCTGGACATGGAACGCCCCGACCTCGTGGACCGCATGGTCATGGCCGGGGCCATCTTCGACGGCAGCAAAGCCATGCACATGTTCGTGCACAGCGCGAAATTCCTGAACATCTTCTTGCCGTACCGCGCGATGTATTGGCTGTTCAGCTTCATCGTGTTGCCTCGGAAAAACCACCGGTTGAGCCGCTACATTTTCCGTCGCCAAAGCAAGCGGCTCACCCAGCGCGAGTACCTCAAGTGGGTCGAGCTCTACAAGCCCTTCTTCCGGCTCGTGCGCGACTACGTCCACCGACCGGTCGACAAGAAGGGCCTTGTCGTCATGGGCGACCAGGACCACATCTTCTTCCGGGCCGCAGCGCGCTTCGCGCAGCTCCAAAAAAACATGCGGCTCGCCGTCATCGAAAACTGCGGCCACGTCTGCAGCATCGAGGCCCCCGACGTCTTCAACGACCTCGTCCTCAAATTCCTGCGTGGCGAGGATGTCCCCGCTTCAGTCCCTGCCCAGCCGGTCCCGACTTCGTGGGCGGAGTTGAGGGGGAAGGGGTGAGGCGCGGCTTTGCCGCGGAGGGATGAGCGACGCTGCGCGTCGCGGGATGAGGCGCGGCTTCGCCGCGGAGGGTTGAGGGTTGAGGTTGAGGGGTGAGGCGCGGCTGCGCCGCGGAGGGTTGGGGGTGGGGTTGGGGGTGGAGGGTGAGGGGTGGGGTTAGAGCTGGATGGTGAGATGGAGGGTGCCACCGAGGCCCTGTTCGACGATTTTGGAGAGGGTGGAGAGTCGGGCTTCCTTGACGTTGTTTTCGATTTTTGAGATGTAGGATTTTGTCGTCCCCACTTTTTCAGCAAGTTGTTCTTGCGTCATTCCGCGCTCTTTGCGGGCGGCAGAAAGGAGTGCCCCGATTTTGAAGACCTCGTACCCAGCCTCGAGTGCATCCCGGTCGGATGAGCCATTGAAACAACCCAGCCGGGCGGGGGGTTATGGGGATATGGTGCGGAAAGGGGATTTGCCGACGAAGATGTGCGCGGTGTGTGCGCGGCCTTTCGCGTGGCGCCGGAAGTGGGCGGCGTGTTGGGAGGAGGTGCGGTATTGCAGCGATCGGTGCCGCTCGCGGCGCACAGCCACGCGGCCCGCATGAGGGCGGCGCGCGAGGTGCGGTGGGTGCTCGGGGATCAACTCCATGCGGGGCATCGGTGGTTTCGGGGGGAGCCGGACGAGGGGGTGGTCGTGGTTTTGGCCGAGATGCGCTCGGAGACGGATTATGCGCTGCACCACGTGCGGAAGGTGGTGGCCTTTTTTGCGGCCATGCGGGCGTTCGCGGAAGGGCTGGCGGGGCGCGGCCACCGCGTGGAATACCTCCGCATCGGGGATGCGAACAACCGGCAAGGGCTGACGGCGAATGTGGAGGACGTGTTGCGGGCCACAGGAGCGCAGGTGTTTCGCTACCAATCGCCAGACGAGTGGCGGCTCGACGCGGAGTTTGCGGCGCTGGCGGCATCCCTGAGGGCCCGCGGCATCGCGGTAGAAGCCGAGGATACCGAGCATTTTCTGACCGGTCGGGAGGATTTCGGCCGCCACTTCGCAGGCAAGAAGGTGTTCATCCTCGAGGGGTTTTATCGGGCGCTGCGGAAGCGGTACGGCGTGCTGCTCGACGGGAGCGGAGGGCCGGAAGGAGGGGAGTGGAACTACGATGCGGACAACCGCAAGCCGCTGCCGAAGGGCCATGTGGCGCCGCCGCCGCGGGCGTTTCCGCGGGACGTGAGCGGGTTGTTGGCAGAAATCGAGGCGGCCGGGGTGAAGACGTGCGGGACGTGCGGCGGGTTCGATGTGCCGGTGACGCGGGAGGAGGGGTTGGCGCTGCTCGCGGATTTCGTGGCGCGCGCGTTGCCGCGGTTTGGGCCGTTCCAAGACGCCCTCGGTGGCGAAGGCGTTTGGCTGTACCACAGCGGGTTGAGCTTCGTGCTCAACGCGAAGTTGCTGCACCCGCTCGAGGTGATCCAAGCGGTGGAAGCGGCATGGCGGGCCGAGCCGGACCGGGTGCCGCTTGCGTCGGCGGAAGGCTTTATTCGCCAAATTCTCGGATGGCGCGAATACGTCCGCGGCCACTACTGGACCCACATGCCCGGGTATGCGACGAAGAACTTCTTCGGCCACGACCGGGCGCTTCCGGAGTGGTTTTGGACCGGGCGCACCCGCATGGCGTGCGTCCGGACGGCACTCGACGCCACCCTGCAGTATTCCTACGCTCATCACATTCAGCGTCTGATGGTTACGGGGAATTTCATGCTCCTTGCGGGCATCGATCCGGATGCCGTGGACGCTTGGTACCTCGGCGTGTACATCGACGCGGTCGAATGGGTCGAGATGCCCAACGCGCGCGGCATGTCGCAATATGCCGACGGCGGACTGGTCGGCACGAAACCGTACGTTTCGAGCGCAAACTACTTGCGGAAGATGGGCGCGCCGTGCGCCGAGTGTGCCTACCGGGCGGACGAGCGGACCGGGCCGCGGTCGTGTCCGTTCAACAGCTTGTACTGGGACTTTCACGCGCGGAACCGGTCGCTGCTCGAGCGCAATCCGCGCATCGGCATGGTGTACCGGACGTGGGACCGTATGGCGGCGGCCGATCGGGCGGCCTTGCTCGAAACGGCGGCGGCGCACCTCAACAACATCGAAACGCTATGAAAAGAGCTTGCGTGTGGTTCCGGAATGACCTCCGGGTGGACGATCACCCCGCGCTGGCGGCCGCGGCGGCGGAGGGTGAGGAGGTGGTGGCGGTGTATGTTTGGGAGGAGCGGTGTGAGGCGGCCGGCGTGGCCGGCGTACCCCGCATGGGGCCGCGCCGGCAGCGCTTC
>CAMCYM010000194.1 GCA_945883885.1 Chryseobacterium gleum | reverse complement strand
TGATGCTCTTGACCTTCCCCTCGTACTCCTCTCCGATTTCGACATGGGGCGGGAAAGCGATTGCGCGGATCCGCTTCACAGCAGCGTCGATGGCTGCTTTGTCGGATGCAGCGATTTCTACCACGCCTTTGCCGTCCCGGTCTTCGATGGAGATGACCGTCTTCGTTTCGGCTTGAATTTCTTGGATAATCTTTCCGCCTGGACCGATGATCGGGCCGATGGATTCGCCCGGGACTTCGAACGTCACAATACGCGGTGCATGCGGCTTGTAATCTTCGCGTGGCTCGGAAATCTCAGTGAGCATCGCCTCCCGGATGTGGTGACGACCGGCACGAGCTTGTTCGAGGGCTTCGCGCAGTTGTGTGAAGCTGAGGCCCTTGATCTTGATGTCCATTTGGCAAGCGGTGATCCCGTCTGCCGTGCCGCACACCTTGAAGTCCATGTCGCCCAGGTGGTCTTCGTCTCCGAGGATGTCGGAGAGGACCACGTACTTGCCCGAAGCCTTGTCCGTAATCAGTCCCATCGCGATGCCCGATACGGGCGCCTTGATGCGCACACCGCCATCGAGGAGCGCAAGCGTGCCTGCGCACACCGTGGCCATGGACGAAGAACCGTTTGACTCAAGGATTTCACTGACAATCCGGATGGTGTAGGGGCATTCCTCCACCGGGGGGAGCACGGGTTTCAGTGCGCGCAACGCCAAGTTTCCGTGACCGATTTCTCGGCGGCTCGTTCCGCGAAGCGGACGCTCCTCGCCGGTAGAGAAGGGCGGGAAGTTGTAGTGCAGCAGGAACTTCTCCGTCTTGCGAACGAGGGCCCCATCGATGAGCTGCTCGTCCATTTTTGTGCCCAACGTGAGCGTCGTGAGAGACTGCGTTTCACCACGTGTGAAGATGGCACTGCCATGTGTGCCGGGCAGGTAATCCACTTCTGTCCAGATGTGCCGGATCTCATCGGGCTTGCGGCCGTCGAGACGGACGCGCTCATTCAGGAGCAAATCCCGGACCGCCTTCTTTTGGGCATCGGAGATGTACTGCTTGAGCATGAATGACTTCGAGGACTTCTCCTCCTCATCGAGCGTGGCCACAAAGGCATCCTTGATGACCGAGAACGCGGCTTTGCGTTCCTCCTTTCCTGAACCAGATTTCGCTGCTTCGTAGAATGCCGGGTACAACGCCGCGTTTGCCCGAGCGCGCAGATTTTCGTCGTGCTTCTCGTGCACGTAGGTGCGCTTGTTGCCGTGGTGGCCCGTTTTCTTCGCCAAATCCACCTGGGCCGCGCATTGCACACGGATAGCTTCGTGCGCAAATTCGATGGCATCGACCATTTCAGCTTCACTCACCTCGCGCATCTCCCCTTCCACCATCACGATGCTGTCCGCGGAACCTGCCACCATGATGTCCATGTCGGCACGCTCGAGTTCTGACCGCAACGGGTTGATGATGAACTTGCCGTCGACACGTGCCACCCGTACTTCGGAGATGGGTCCGTCGAACGGAATGTCGCTCACCGCGATGCACGCAGAAGCAGCAAGACCGGCCAAACTATCCGGCAGGACTTCCGCGTCGGCGGACATCAGCTGGATCATGACTTGGGTGCCGGCATGGTAGTCCTCCGGGAAGGTGGGGCGCAAAGCACGGTCCACCAAACGCATGACGAGCACTTCGTTGTCCGAGGGGCGCGCTTCGCGCTTGAAAAATCCACCGGGAAAGCGACCTGCGGCGAAATACTTCTCCCGGTACTCCACGGTCAGTGGCAGGAAGTCGACGTCGTCCCGAACCTCATGGCTGGAGACCACGGTGGCCAGGAGCATGGTGTTGCCAGAGCGTACCACGACAGAGCCGTGGGCCTGCTTCGCGAGTTTGCCTGTTTCAATGGTGATCTCGCGGCCGTTCCCGAGATCGATGGAGGTGGTGTGAACCGTGTAATTCATCGTGTCAGTGTGTCATCTGCCTGCCCGTTGCAGGCATAGGGCGAAAAAAAGAGAAGGCAATTGCGTGAATTGCCCTCTCCTTGAATGTGTTTTGCAATCAGCGGCGCAAGCCGAGTTCCGCAACAATGGCTCGGTACCGGCTGATGTCGTTCGCCTTGAGGTAATCGAGCAACTTCCGGCGCTTGCCGACCAACTTGATCAGGGCGCGTTGCGTGTTGAAGTCCTTCCGGTTTTGCTTGAGGTGTTCCGTCAGGTGCGCAATGCGGTATGAGAACATTGCAATCTGGGCCTCGGAGCTTCCGGTGTCCTGTGCGTCCTTCCCGAACTTCGTGAAGAACTCAATCTTTTTTTGAGCGTCTAAGTACATTTCGAAATCGCTTGGATGTTCGTGATGCGAGAATTGAGGCGGCAAAGGTAGGCGGGTTCTTCATCACTTCCAAACCACCTCCTCCCCTGGATGTTTACTCGGGCTTTCGGTCGTGCATCGCCTGCAGCAGGAAGGCCAGCTTTGCCTTGAGTTCCTTCCGCTCCACGATGGCATCGAGGAACCCGTGTTCAAGCAGAAACTCGGAACGCTGGAAGCCTTCTGGCAAGTCACGGCCGATGGTTTCTTTCACCACGCGCGGCCCTGCAAATCCGATGAGCGCATTGGGTTCCGCAATGTTCACGTCGCCGAGCATGGCAAACGATGCCGTCACTCCTCCGGTCGTCGGATCGGTGAGGACGGAGACGAAGGGCAGCCCTTCCCGCGCGAGCAAACTCAGTTTGGCGCTGGTTTTTGCCATTTGCATCAGGCTGTGCCCGGCCTCCATCATGCGCGCGCCTCCCGACTTGCTGATGCACACGAAGGGACACCCCTTTTTGATGGCATGGTCGATGCCTCGGGCAATCTTCTCTCCCACGACCGCGCCCATCGAGCCCCCGATGAATTCGAAGTCCATACAGCTGATGACCACGGGGTTGCCGTTGAGGTCGCCGGAGGCCGTGCGGATGGCATCCGTGAGTCCGGTCTTCTTTTGGGCTTCAGCCAAACGGCCTACATACGGCTTGGTGTCCGAAAAATGCAACGGGTCGGCGGACTCGAGCTTCGGCGCGATTTCGCGAAACTTCCCGCCGTCAAAGAGCAGCGAGAAGTACCCGGCACTGCCCATGCGGTCGTGGTGGCCACAGGTCGAACATACCAGCAGGGAGTCGGCGTGCTGTTGCGACGTCACGACGGTCTTGCAGGTCGGGCACCGGTGCCAGGCGCCTTCCGGAATCTCCTTTTTCTCGGCACTTTTCGTGGTAATGCCATCTTGGCTGCGCTTAAACCATCCCATGTCGTTCGGTTGTGGGGCCAAATGTAGGTCGTTGCTCGCAGGGTCAGAACGGGTGGCCGATTCCCAAATGCACCGCACCCGCGAGCGGCCCTTGTCCGATCCACCGACTTCCCTCCGATTTGCCCGGATCGTACGCCCGCAGCCCGCCATCCACGCGGAGCAAGAAAAACCCGAAGTCAAGCCGAACCCCGACCCCCATGTCTGCCGCAATCGAGGCCCACTTGCCCGAGCCGGGCCACGTCGCCTGCGGCGCGGCATCCCCGGTCAACCAGACATTGCCGGCCTCCGCAAAGACAGCGATTCCCCACAAATCGGTCACCTCCTGGCGGTACTCGGCGTTTGCTTCGAGGCGTACATCGCCAAGGCCTTTGATGACACCGTCTTGCGCTTCTCCCCCACCGGTGGTACCGGGACCGAGGTCCCGCGTCGCCCACCCACGCAAGCCGTTGACACCGCCTCCGTAAAAGGAACGGTCGTACGGCAAGGTCCCAAGGTTCGCCCCCGGGAGCCCCGCACCCGTGAAAAGCCGCATCGCGAACGTGCCCGTTTCGGAGATGCTGTGCGCCCAGCGAAGCTCGTTCTCCACGCGGAAGAACTGCGCGAACGGCACGCCCGCAAT
>CAMCYM010000193.1 GCA_945883885.1 Chryseobacterium gleum | reverse complement strand
TTGTCGCCGCAAGCAATGACATTCTGATTCCAGTCTTCAAGCAGGCGCTCAGCCTGAGCCAGCTGGAGTCGCAGCTCATCTCGTTCGCGTTTTACGTCGCCTACACGGTGGGATCGCTGATTTACTTCGGAGTCTCGGCGTTCACGGGCAAGGACCTGCTGCACCGGCTGGGCTACCGCAATGGACTTTCGTTGGGCTTGTTGATTTCCGCTGTCGGAACGCTGCTCTTCATCCCTGCTTCGGACAACGGCTCGTTCCCCTTGCTGCTCGCAGGCTTGTTTACGGTCGGACTGGGTTTCTCGCTGCAGCAGATTGCGGCGAATCCGCTCGCCATTCGCATGGGAGACCCTGCGCAGAGCAACATGCGGCTGAGCCTGGCAGGAGGCGTGAACAACGTGGGAACCACCATCGGTCCGGTCATCGTAGCATTTGCCATCTTCGGTGCGGTAGGAGCTGGCGGGCCGGTAGAGCTCGATTTGACTGCGGTAAAGGGACCGTACCTCGTGCTCGGGGCGGCGTTCGTGCTGGCGGCGGTGTTTTTCCGACTTTCGAATGTGCCCGACCGTCTGGATGCCGGCGAAGGCACGTCGGCGAACACCAGCGTCCTGGCGACCTTGAAGTATCCCCAAGTGCTCCTCGGCATGGGGGCCATTTTCGTGTACGTCGGGGTGGAGGTCAGCACGGCGAGCAACTTGCCGGAGTTCATGCGGCAGCGGCTGGGCACGCCGGAGCATGCCATCGCGCCATTCGTGTCGTTGTTTTGGGCGAGCTTGATGATCGGCCGGTGGACGAGCGCGGCAGGGGCATTCAACCTGTCCGGGTCGGCGAAGCAGCGGTTGAGTTTGCTGCTTCCGTTCGTGGCATTCGGACTGTTCTTGCTCGTCAATTCCATCGCGGGACATGCGGTAAGTGACTTTTATCCGTACCTCTTCCTGGTGTTGATCCTCGCTGTGGCCGATGCCATCAGCGAGGGAAATCCCGTGCGCCAAACCGTCCTCTACTCCGCACTCGGCGCGCTCGCCCTGGTGGTGGGGATCTTTGCGGACGGCATGGTCAGTGTATTCGCTTTCATTGCGGTGGGGCTGTTCTGCAGCACCCTCTGGCCGTGCATTTTTACCCTGGGAATCTCGGGGGTGGGTGAGCACACGAACACAGCTTCGAGCTTGCTGATCATGATGATCATGGGCGGCGGCGTGGTGTCTGTGTTGCAAGGTTGGCTGGCGGACGATGCCGTGCTCGGGATTGCGCACAGCTACTGGATCGGGGTGGCGTGCTTCGCGTATTTGGCCTTTTTTGCGCTGCGCGTCAGCACATTGTTGAAAAAGCAGGGGGCTTCACTCGTTGAATCGGGCCCGGGGCATTGAGGTTTGCCAAAAATTCCTTATACCCGCGCACTTTTTGTCAACACGTCCAACTTTTTCGTCCAGAATAGTGTTCTTTCGTAAAGGAATTGAACACGCCGGAAAAACCGGCACATCCCCAACACCATGGCCCGCAAGAAGAGAGAGAAGGAGCTGCAACCGAACATCAAGGTGCGGCTCGACCGCAGGACGGTCATCACGGTCCGAGATCGGGCGAAGCTCGAGTTCTGGAAAGAGCGGTATCCCCAGCTCGAGGTGCTGGAGGATTGAGGTGATGCGACGAAAAAAGGAGGCCTAGGCCTCCTTTTTTATGTTTCATCCGTTCGATTGATTCAGGCGGGTGTGCGCACGGCGCTCGCCCAGTGGGCCTTTCCTTTCCGCGTCAAGGCGTATCCGTTGCGGTTCGTGACCATGCCTTCGAGGTACAACCGGGTGATGCGCTCGCCGATGCGGGCCTTGCCGACGTTCAGGGAGTCGTCTTCCTCGACACATTTCCAAAAGCTCCGCTCCAGTAAAGCCAATCGGATCGGTGCAGCATGCTCCGCCTTGTAGCTCTGAATGAGGTCGAGAATCTTGTGGTCGTAGAGATCGTACATGGGCTTCTGTGCAGCTGAATCGCGCTTCGAAAGTAGGAGAGCCCTTCAGCATCTGCCCCGTTCGAGGCCACCTCTTTATGAACGAATTGTCAACGCTCCGGATTGCGGTCGTGGCGGAAATACCGGAAGTAGCGCTGCACGTAATGCACGTTGCGGTCGTCGTACGGTCCCCAATGGAATCCGTGGTGGATGTGGACCTTCGTGCGTCTGCGGTCGATGCCTACCGGCACGATCCACCACCGGTTGCTGCGGAACGGTGCGAGCCAGGTCGCCCATTCGTCCGCGGCCGGTGCGGTGCCCGGGGCAAGCAGCAGGCTGCACGCAGGCAATTCGGCATGCGCAGCCAGCGCGTCGGCCCATTGCTCCCGCGGCAGGAACGCGATGCCCAGCCGGCGGAGCAGGTGCTGTTCCCACTGCGGAATGCTGGCAGGGTCGATGTAAAAGCGCCAAGCCACCGGACTCGTCAGGCCTGCTGCCACAGCCACCCACCGCGCCATGCGGCCGCCGGTGGGATGCAGGAGGACGACCGAACGTTCCAGCTGTGGCGAGAGGTGGCCCTGGAACTCCCAACCGAGTGCCGCGCATGCCGCGCGCAGCCTCCGCCGAGCGCTGGCCGAGTAGGGAGGATTCAAGGGGTGCATGCAGCGAGCAACGGGGCAGAGGGTTCGCCGGCAAACGGAGCGACGTAGCGGTCGAGTGCTGCGATGAAGTCCGCGCGAGGGATCTCCTCGGCGCCCATCGACAGGAGGTGGGGAGAGCTCATTTGGCAGTCAATCGGACCAAACCCAGCCGCCGCACAGCGCCGGCAGAGCTCGATCAGCGCCGCCTTCGACGCGTTCGGGACCTTGCTGAACATGCTTTCCCCGAAGAACATGTGACCGATTGCGACGCCGTACAGTCCACCCACGAGCCGGTCGCCCTGCCACGTTTCCACCGAAACGGCATGCCCGAGGCGGAAGAGCACCTCGTAGGCTTCGACCACTTCGGCGTGGATCCAGGTGCCCTCGGCGTTCAACCGGGCGTCGCGGCAGCTCCGGATGACTTCGCTGAACGCGGTGTTTACGCGGAATGTGAAGCCCGAACGCCGCAACGCAGTGCGCATGGATTTGGACACCACCGCCCGCTCGGGGTGCAGAATGCAACGCGGGTCGGGGCTCCACCACAGCACGGGGGAGTCGTAGCCGTACCACGGGAAAATGCCTGCCCCATACGCCGCGATGAGCCGTTCCGTGGACAAGGTGCCCCCGTACGCTACCACGCCTTCGATGGCTGCTTCCACCGGGGGAAACCACGATTCGGGCACCTTCGAGGAAATCCGATACGGCGTGGGCAACGGCATGGCGGGGAAGTTACGCGCTTTCTTTGCCCCCGTGGAACAGGGCAATTCGATGGACGCCGTGCGGGAGGCGCTGGTGGCGGCGTTTGACGCTGTGCCGCACGCGCACCGCATGCGGCGCGAGCGGGCCATTCCGGTGGCCAGGCCGACCCGGGCCCAGGCCGAGGCGGAGGGGGTGGAGGTGCGGGAGGCGGGGGTGGTTTGGGCGTTGTACCCGGGAGCCGAAGGGGTCCACGGGGTCCTGATGGTGCGGACGGCGCGCGGTGGGGTGCATGCCGGACAGGTATCGATGCCGGGAGGGGCGGCAGAGGCCGGGGATGCCGACTTGACGGCGACGGGCTTGCGCGAATTCGCCGAGGAGCTGGGTGTAGCACTCGACCGGTCTGCGGTGGTGGGCGCGCTGACGCCGCTGTACATCCCGCCGAGTCGGTTTTACGTGGAAGCTGCGGTGGTGGTCCTCGAGGAGGCGCCGCGGTGGGCGCCCGATCCGGAGGAGGTGGCCCGCGTTTTGGCCTGCCCGTGCGAAGCCTTGGTACAGCCGGGGGCGTTGCAGCCGGTGGCGGTGACCGTGGGAGGGGGG
>CAMCYM010000192.1 GCA_945883885.1 Chryseobacterium gleum | reverse complement strand
GAGATTGAGATTGAGATTGAGATTGAGGGTGAGGGTGAGTGGTGAGGGGGGCGGCGAGGGGGCCGGAGAGGAGGCCGCCTGAGGGGCCGGGGAGGTCGGGGACCCAAACTTCAGCAAAGCGCCGGGCGTGCCGCTGAACGAAGGCGCGTGCCGCAGGGCGCAGCGGAGCGGGGACGGGGAGGTGGAGTTGGTGCGAGATTAGGACCGAGGGGATGCCGGGGACGCGGACGCCGTAGCAGTTGTCCGAGACGATGTGGGTGATGCCGAGGGTGCGGGCGGTGGTGGCGGCCCAGGCGGACTCCTCCGCGATGGAGGCGAGGAACCGGGGCATTTGGGTGGCGATGCGGAGGAGGGTGCCGCGGCGGGCGTACGTGATGGGGGTGCCGGGTTTTTCGAGCAGGGTGATGCCGGGACGCCCGCCGAGGGCGGAGGCGAGCCAGGCGGCGGCGGTGCCGCGGCTGGCGACGAAGACCTCCACCCCGGACGCCGCCGCCGCCTCGATGAGGGGCGTGGTGCGGGTGGCATGGCCGATTCCCCAGTCGAGGATGGCGAAGAGGATGCGGGGCCGATTCATGGGGTGGAAGTTCTGTAAATTTGGCCGGCCATGAGCAAAGGGAAACGCGAGAAATGGGAAGAGCTGCTCGGCTTCGAGCGGGTTTTTCAGCCGCCGCTGCAGGAGGCCATCGATGGGAAGGATTTCGAGTTGCGGGGACGCTGGGCCGAGGAGGTCTTCGGGAATGCGCATCCCGTCGTGCTCGAGCTGGGCTGCGGGAAGGGGGAGTACACGGTGGCGCAGGCGCGGCAGAATCCAGGGACGAATTTTGTGGGGGTGGACATCAAGGGGCATCGGTTTTGGCGCGGGGCGCGCACCGCGCACGATGAAGTTTTGCCGAATGTGGGCTTTTTGCGGACGCGGATTGAGTTTTTGCCGCGCTTCTTCGGGCCGGAGGAGGTGAGCGGGATTTGGCTGACATTCAGCGACCCACAGCCGAAGGACGAGAAGGGCACGCGGCGGATTACCAGTGCCTGTTTCATCGAACGCTACCGGATGTTTCTGAAGCCAGGGAGCCTCGTCCATGTAAAGAGCGATAGTCCGTTGCTGTACGAGCGGACGCTCGAGAGTTGGACGGAGGCGGGCCTGCCGGTGCATGAGCAGAGCGCGGATGTGTATGGCGAGCTGGTCCACCGCGTGGATCCTGAGTTGCGCGCTTTGCTCGAGGTCAAGACGTACTACGAGCAGATGTGGCTGGCGGAGGGGCGCAAGATCCACTACCTGCGGACGTCGGTCTGATGGCGACGCCGGGGGCCACGTTTGAGGAGGGAGTGTGGGCCGTGGTGCGCGCCGTGCCGGCGGGGCGGGTGACGACCTACGGGTCGGTGGCCCGCGCACTGGGGATACCGGGTGCGTCGCGTCGGGTGGGGTGGGCGCTGAATGCGTGCACACGGTCCGCTGTTCCCGTGCCTGCACATCGGGTGGTGAACCGAAGCGGTGTGTTGACCGGCTTCGCCCACTTCGGGCCGGGGCTTGCGATGGCCGAGCAGTTGCAACGGGAGGGGATCGAGGTGGAGGCGGGCCGCGTGGTGCGGTTCGCGGAACTTTTTTGGGACGCAGCAGTTGAACTTGTACACGAGGCAGAACGCACATGAACACAGCATTGAACCGCGAGAATGCGCTGGCCGCGCTGCAGGGCGTAAAGGACCCTACGACCGGCCGCGACATCGTTTCGCTGAACTTCGTCGAGGAGTTGCAGGTCGGCGAGAAGGCCATCCGGGCCGTAGTCCGGACGACCCAAGCCGCGATGCATGCCCGGGGTCGGATGGAAGAGGCCGTGCGGTTTGCGTTCGAGCGGGCCTTCGGAGCAGACGTGGCGGTGGACGTGGAGGTCAAGGCGCTGAAGCAAGAGGAACGCACGCCCGAGACGCGGCGGGTCCTGCCGGGCGTGCGCCAAATCATCGCCGTCGCCTCCGGGAAAGGGGGGGTGGGCAAAAGTACTGTAGCAGCGAACCTCGCGGTGGGCTTGGCGCAGCTGGGTTATAAGGTGGGTCTGTGCGATGCAGACATCCACGGGCCCAGCGTGCCGATCCTGTTCGACTTGGTGGGCGCGGTTCCCCAGCCGGTCCAAGTCGGCGAGCGCACCCTGATGGAGCCGATTGAGCAATACGGTGTGAAGGTGCTGAGCATCGGCTTCTTCGCGGATCCGGACCAGGCGATTGTTTGGCGCGGTCCCATGGCGAGCAAGGCGCTGATGCAGCTCTTCACCGATGCCCACTGGGGCGAGCTGGATTTCATGGTCGTGGACCTGCCGCCGGGCACGGGAGACATCCACCTGTCGCTGGTCCAGCAGGTGCCGTTGACGGGTGCGGTGGTGGTAAGTACGCCGCAGGAGGTGGCGCTGGCGGATGCCCGCAAGGGCGTGGGGCTCTTCCGGCTCGACGGGGTGAACGTGCCCGTGCTGGGCATTGTGGAGAACATGGCGTACTTCGTTCCGCCGGATATGCCGGACCGCAGGTACCACATTTTCGGGCAGGATGGTGCGCGCCGGCTGGCGGCCGACCTCGATGTGCCGTTCCTGGGGGAGTTGCCGTTGCTGCCGACCATCCGCGAGTCCGGGGATGCAGGCCGACCAGCGGCGCTCCAAACCGCGACCCCCGCCGCCGCCGCATTCCGGGAGGTTTTAGCTAACTTGCTGGAGCGTTTAGGGATGGGCTCCGCCGGGGCTTGATTCGAAGCGCGAACCGGAAGAGCAGATGATCCACGGAGGGGTTTCAGCGGAGGAGCGCACCGCCATCGAAGCGCGCATCGAGCGGGCCCTCGAAGGGTTGCGGCCGTACATGGCGGCCGACGGCGGCGACATCCGGTTGGTGGAAGTCACCGAGGATTTGCGGGTGCTGGTGGAGTTGCACGGGGCGTGTGCGGACTGTTCGATGATCCACATGACCCTGCGCGGGGGCGTGGAGCAGGCGGTTCGGGCGGCGGCGCCTGAAGTGCGGGCCATCGAGGCCGTGAACTGGGCGGGCTGATTCCGGGGTTTCCTTCGAACAATCAAGTCGGCTGGGGGGTTGGGGTGTAAATTTGGCGCGCGCTGCGCGCACCCTTTTTTCATGATTTCAACGGACATCCTCATCATCGGCGCCGGTCCTTGCGGCCTCTTTACGGTTTTTGAAGCCGGTCTGCTCAAACTGCGTTGCCACCTCATCGACGCGCTTCCGCAGCCTGGCGGGCAGTGTTCAGAGATCTACCCGAAGAAGCCGATTTACGACATCCCTGCGTACCCAAGCATCCTTGCGGGCGAACTCGTCGACCGGCTGATGGAGCAGGCGGAGCCGTTCAAGCCGGGGTTCACGCTGGGCGAACGCGCTGAGAGCATCGAGCAGGATGCAGAAGGCCAATTCATCGTCACCACCCACCGCGGGACGGTGCACCGCGCGCCCATCATTGCCATCGCCGGTGGACTCGGTTGCTTCGAGCCGCGTAAGCCCCCGGTGGCGGGCCTGGAGCACTTCGAGGACCGCGGCGTGGAGTACATCATCCGCGACCCGGAGTTTTACCGCGGCAAGCGGGTAGTCATCAGCGGCGGCGGCGATTCGGCGCTGGACTGGTCGATCTTCCTCGCGGAAGGCGTAGCGTCCGAGGTGACGCTCGTGCACCGCCGGGAGGAGTTCCGGGGACACCTCGACAGCGTCCAAAAGGTCCTCGACCTGGCAGCCGTGGGCCGCATCAAGCTCGTGACGAACGCAGAAGTCACCGAAGTACACGGCGACGGGGCGCTCGAGGCGGTCGGCTGCGACATCGCCGGAGAGGGGGTGCACCGCATGGAGTGCGACCACTGGGTGCCGCTGTTCGGACTGAGCCCGAAGCTCGGCCCCATCGCCGACTGGAACTTGAACATCTCAAAGAACTCCATCGAGG
>CAMCYM010000191.1 GCA_945883885.1 Chryseobacterium gleum | reverse complement strand
TACAAAGGAGTGGTCTACCACAACCACCTCATCAACGGGGTAAAGAAGGGGGCATTCTCCGCAGATCAGGCGCAAGCAAAGTTTGAGCAATGGATGCGCGAGAAAGAATCCAAGGTTGCAGCGAAAGTCCAGCGCCTCGCCGGCGAATCTGAGAAGGCGTTCGCGGACCGGTTGAAGGCAGAGAAGGAAGTGAACGCAAAGCGCCTCGCCGAATTGCGCGCTGCGGAAGAATCCATCCGCGCACAGGCAGCAGCAGAAGAAGCAGCGGAATCAGCCGAAGAGGCTGCGGTTGAAGCCGAAGAGGAAGTCGCCGTGGAGGCCGAGGCAGCCACCGAGGCAGAAGCAGAAGTCGTGGCTGAAGTAGAAGCGGCTCCTGCAGCCGAAGAAGCCGCAGCCCCCGTGGAAGAGCCCTCGGCTCCCGTGGAAGAAGTTGCTGCTCCTGCTGAGGAAGCTCCTGCATCGGACGAAGCAGAAGCCCCGGCGGAAGAGGCTTGATACCGTCTCAAAGAATTTGAAAGGCCGCCACGTGCGGCCTTTTTTGTTCCGTACTTCGCCGCCATGGATGTTGCTTCGAGTTTCATGCTGGGTGTTCTGACCCGGCCGCACGGGTACAAGGGTGACCTGGTGCTGTTCGTGGATGCGGACGAACCCGATCGCTATGGTCAACTCCGGGTGCTGTTTGTCGAGACTGCAGCGGGCCTCCTCCCCCACTTCGTGCGCACACAGCGGCCGCACGGTGACCGGTTTGTGGTGCACCTCGAAGGCATTGACGACGAAGCCGCTGCGTTGAAGTTGGCAGGGTCGAAGGTTTGGCTCCCCCTGGAGCAATTGCCTCCGCTGGGAAGCGATGCACTGTATCTGCACGAGGCGCCCGGGCTGGAGGTGTGGGACATGGCCGGAGAGACCTGGTTCGGCAGGGTCACACGGGTCCTCGAACATGGGCCGTATCCGTTGCTGGAGTGTGACCGGGACGGCATCGAGGTCCTCATCCCGCTGCCTGCGGGGATGAAAATTCAGATTGACCGGGCTGCGAACACGCTGCGGGTCGATGCCCCGGTGGGCCTGCTCGAGGTGTTCCTCAATCCCGGAGAGGAAGAGGATTCCTGAATCACTTGTGCAAAACTTCTTCGCAGTGAGAGGAGAGCCCCCCCCTTTCTTCGGTAGGTTCACAGCAACCAAAACCCCAGCGAAGATGACTCTTTCTGCTCCTGAAACGACCTCCATCGACCTTGGCCGGGGCTTAGGTCAGAAGACCTTTGTTCTGGATACAAGTGTGTTGTTGCATGATCATCGGGCCATTTCGAGGTTTGAGGAGCATGCGGTGGCGGTGCCCATGACGGTGTTGGAAGAGCTCGACCGGTTCAAAGTGGGAAGTGACACAAAGAACTTTGAGGCGCGTGAGTGCATCCGGATGATCGACCGGCTTTCAGGTGAAGCGCCCATCGATCGGTGGGTGAAGATGGGAGACGGGTCGTTCCGCGTGGTGTTGCGAAAGGATGGGAGCGTTCCCGCGGGGTTGGTCGAAGATTCCAACGACCACCGCATCTTGGCGTGTGCGTTAGAGTGCGCTCGAGAACAGCCCCAGGGAAGGGTGGTTTTGGTGTCAAAAGACATCAATTTGAGGTTGAAAGCCCGAGCGTTGGGGTTGGAAGCCGAAGATTACAAATCGGACCGGGTGCGCGAACAAAAGTTGCGTTACACGGGCAGAACGGTGTTGGAAGATGTGGATCCCGAAGTGATTCGAAAGTTACACGTGCACGGGAGTTCCCGAAAGATTACCGCCCTCGATCCTTTCCGCGAGCCAAACCACTACTACATCCTGAAGAGCGGTTCGTCCACGGCCTTGGGGCATTACCGTGAAGCTGCACGGTGCATTGAACGGGTCGATAAGGCGCATGCCTGCGGCATCAAGCCGCGCAATGCGGAGCAAGCATTTGGGTTACATGCAGTCATGAATCCCGAGGTATCGCTGGTGACGCTATGCGGGGTCGCCGGAACCGGGAAGACCTTGCTCGCTCTAGCGGGTGCTTTAGAGCAACGCGGCCGGTTTGAACAAATCATCTTGGCCCGACCGATTGTGGCATTGAGCAACCGGGATTTGGGATACCTCCCGGGCGATGCTGAGGACAAGGTTAGTCCTTACATGCAGCCGCTCTGGGACAATTTGCGTTTCATTGAGCAGCAGTTTGGCGAGCACGAGCGCAAACGCAAGGCCATCGACGAAATGAAAGCGGAAGGACGCATTGTCATTTGCCCGTTGGCCTACATCCGTGGAAGGTCTATTTCCAACGCCATCTTTATCATCGACGAGGCCCAAAATCTCACGCCCCACGAAGTCAAGACCATCATCACCCGCGCTGGCGAGAATTGCAAAATCATCCTTACCGGAGACGTGCGCCAAATCGACACGCCTTACCTCGATGAGCAGTCAAACGGACTCTCGTACGTCATGGACCGCATGCGGGGTCAAGCCGTGTATGCGCATGTCACCTTAGAACGCGGTGAACGTTCAGAGCTCGCAAACGTGGCAAATCGCCTGCTTTAAATGCTTTAGGTCCGAACGATGCGGCGGACGATGGGACGGCCCGCAGCGGACTGGGGTTGTACCTTGAGGATGTAGGCGCCCGGGATTTGGGGCAAGGTCAGGGTCCACCGGCCTTGTGCAGGAACTGCCCCGGCGCGCACCCGCGTACCTGCGGCGTCGTAGATCTCCCACACGGCGTAGTCCGAAAGTCCGGGGCCATCAAGCCGCACTTCCACACGGCCATCGGACGTCGGGTTGGGATAGACGGTGGCAGTGGCGGTAGGCGCCAGCCTCGAAATGCCAGTTGAAACCAAGGTGAATTCTTCCTCTGCAATGACCACAGGGAAGGCTCCATCCTCCCAGAACATCGGCTCGAATGCCGCAATCTCTGGCGTGGCGGTGGCAAACATCGGGGCCACCCAGCGCGGCGGCATGCTTTGGTACCACACGCGCACTGTCACGTCCAAACTCGACACATCGAGGCCGGCCGCTTCCCACACGCGGTACAGCGTCAGGTCGGTCCCGGAGCCTTCGGATCCGTCGGCAAACCGATTGAAATCCGAGTCCGTGTAGGCCGCTCCGACTACTTCGGTGGTGTCGTATGCGCTGTGCTCCACACTGAAGCCGAGTGGCACCAGCCGGTTGTCTTTCAGCGTTTCAGCCGCGCGTTCGAGGAGATTCGTGGGGGTGCCGGTCACGTCGGCGATGACGAGCTCGTAAATCTGGACATCGCTGGCGTCTTCGATGAGGTCGTGGTGGTCTTCCCAACTGGTCAATCCGCCGTCGTCTGTACCTTCAATCGAATGGCCATTCGAGGCCACTTTGCCACTGTGGAACACCACTTCGCCCGTGGCCTGGTTGCGCACCTCTACTTCGATCCAAGACCTCCGGGCTGGATACCCCGACGGGAATTTGTGTCCGGCCTTGTTCGTGAGCTTCACTCCGATTTCCGCCGGCCCGCCGATGCCCCATGTCGCGTCGATGTCCAAGTCGACGGTCTCTTCGCGCAGCATCCGCTCGGTCCGCGCGATGGTGGAATCGAATTGGGCTTCGCTGGCGGTCAGTCCGAGCACATCGATGCGGTTCCGCATCAACCGCAGCATCGCACTGTTTCCGCCGACGAGGTAGTGCAGACCGAAGGGAGACCGCGGTTCGAGGAAGCTGTAGCCGCTGCTGATGACCACCGGATCCATGATGCGCGGCATGTGGCAGCCTTGGCATTCTTGGCGCAGGGCATTCGGAGCGCCGTTCCAGGTGTCCGGCGCGTACCGGCTATTCAGCCACTCGTGGTACGTGGCTTGTTCGATGTACTGCGCACCGGTCGGATTCCCGTCGAGGTCGACCGTAGAAGTCACCAGAGAGTGACAGCCGGCACACGACTCGCTCTG
>CAMCYM010000190.1 GCA_945883885.1 Chryseobacterium gleum | reverse complement strand
GCTTCTTTCGTGGCTTGGCGCTGCGCATCGTTGAAGTACGCCGGCACGGTGATGACGGCTTCGGTCACCTCGTGGCCGAGGTAGTCCTCGGCGGTTTTCTTCATTTTCTGCAACACCATCGCGCTGATTTCCTGCGGGGTATACAGCCGCTCGTCGATCTTCACACGGGGCGTGCGGTTGTCTCCTTCGACCACTTCGTACGGTACGCGGCGCACTTCTTCTTTGACGTCTGCAAAGGAGGCGCCCATGAACCGCTTGATCGAATACACCGTCTTGCGGGGATTCGTAATGGCTTGACGCTTTGCAGGTTCGCCGACCTTCCGCTCACCGCCGTCGACAAAGGCGATGATCGAGGGCGTGGTGCGGCGGCCTTCCGCGTTCGTGATGACAACGGGTTCGTTGCCTTCCATGACTGCGACACAGCTGTTTGTCGTGCCGAGGTCGATTCCGATGATTTTGCTCATGGTGAAATTCGTTTGGCGGGTGTTCGGCAAGGGCCGTGCCGCAGGCCCGCCCCTGCCAAATCTGTCACGCGCCCGCCCCGTCGGCACCTGCCGGACTGCCACCTTGTCCGAGAATCTGCCGCGCGTGCCACATCCGGCTCCCGTACCAACTGAACGCCTCCCCATCGACCAGGACGGCCCGCATCCCCGCCCGTTCCACTTCCGCCACCTCCCGCGCCCCGAAGGGATAGGGTTCGCTGGGCAAGAACACCACGTCGGGCCGCTCTGTCCACTCCTCGAAGGGCCGTTCTGGATAGCGAAGCTCTTGTCCGAACACGTTATCGAAGCCCCACCACCGGAGCACATCGTGGATGTACGTATCCCCGCCCGCCACCATCCACGGCCGCGCCCAAACCGCATACGCCACCCGTTCCCGCACCGGCTTCGGCTCTCCCCAAGCCTCCCGGATCCGGGCCACCCACTCCCGGCCTGCCGCCCCGCAGCCCGCCGCTTCCGCCACGCGCTCCATCTCGGACCACGCCGTCCGCACATCGGAAATGTCCGTGACGAGGACGGGCAGGGTGGCGGCGAGGGCTTCGATTTGGCCGCGCACGTTTTCCTCGCGGTTCGCCACGACGAGGTCCGGCTTCAATTCGCGGATCCGGTCCAGGTGCAGCGTCTTCGTCCCGCCGATGCGCGGAATCTCGTCCACCTGCACGGCGGGATGCACGCAGAATTTCGTTCGGCCGACGACCTCAGCCCCCACATCCACAAGCCATTCCGTCAAACTCGGCACACAACTCACGACGCGCATGGGGCGAATTTAGGTCCTGCCTACCTTCACGCCATGCGCCTGCTGCTCGCTGCACTTGCCTTGGGAAGTACCGTTCTTGCTGCGGCCCAAACCCCGCGCATCGGCGTCGTCTTGAGCGGGGGCGGGGCAAAGGGCGCAGCCCACGTCGGGTTCCTACGCGCCCTCGAAGAAGCCGGCATCCGCGTCGATTGCATCGCCGGCACCAGCGTCGGAGCCCTCGTAGGCGGGTACTATGCTGCAGGGTGGTCGCCCGCAGAGATGGATTCGCTGATCCGAAGTCCAGAATTCGCGCGGCGCGCTTCCGGAGACCTCGGTCCGTCCTCGTCTTTTTTCGCACCACCCGCAGACCCTTCCGTAGTGGCTTTGCGTTTGACGGAGGAAGGAGGTCCGGAAGCACAGCTGATCCGCAGCTTTCCCACCGACTGGGGACTGGTGCATGAACTGTCCCCGGCAAACGCGGCGGCAGAGGGCGACTTCGATCGGTTGTTCGTGCCGTTTCGCTGCGTCGCTGCGGATGTACTTGAAAAGCAGGACACGGTATTCTCGCGGGGCGATTTGGCCGAAGCCGTTCGCGCATCGATGACCTATCCTTTTTACCTCGAGCCCATCGTCGTGGATGGCCACCCATTGTTCGACGGCGGCCTGTACAACAACTTCCCCAGCGACGTGCTGTACCGGGAGTTTCTGCCGGACATCATTCTGGGTTGCAATGTTTCGGACAACAGTCCGCTGTCCGATGCAGGTGCGGCTTCCGTGGCCCTCGAATTGCTTGTGACACGGCCGTCGAACTTCAGTGAGGTGTGCGAGGCGATGTACATCCTGCGCCCACCGCTGCGGTGGAGTACGTTCGATTTCGACGATGTCGGGACCATTGCCGACGTCGGGTACGCAGCGGCGACTGTGGGAATGGATTCCATCCTCCTGCTGATTTCGGCTGTGGCGGGGTCTTCGTGGCAGCCGGATTTCAGTGCGGCAGAGCGGCGGAAAGAGTTTCGGGGGCGGCAACCGGCGTTTCGCGTCGGCTCATTCGAGGTAATCGGGTTGGATGCTCGGGCCCAGCGGTACGCTGAATCGATGCTCAGATCGGGCGAAGAGGCGGAGGAATCGCTGTTCCGGTTAGCCGGAGATCCCCATTTGGCATCGGTCCGGCCGGCAGCCCGCTGGAACCCGGGCACGGGCATGTTCGATGTGCTCGTGCATGCCCGACCCGAGCGCCCCTTCCGATTGGCCGTAGGTGGGAACGTCAGCTCTTCGCCGGTGAGCATGGGATATGTGGGAGCGTCGTACGGCAGGTTCAAACGGTTGCCCACCACCGTTCGGGCTTCAACGACCTTCGGCAGCTTGTACAGTGCTTTCGACGCAGGCATTCGGTTCGACCTCCGCATCCCGCTGCCCTTGGCCATCGAACCCCATTTCACGCTGCATCGGTGGAACTACGTGCGCAGTTTTGCGACGTTTTACCAAGATGTGCGGCCGAGCTATTTGACCATGAATGAGCAGTCGGCCGGGGTACACGTAGCGATGCCGCTCGGTGCCCATGGAGCTTTTCGGCTGTCAGCGGCGGGTGTGCGGACGGTGGATGACCACTACGACAGCGGTGTGTTTTTCAATCCCGCGGACACCACCGACCGGACCCGGTTTGTCGGCGAGGCCTTCAGCCTCGGGTGGAAACACAGTACGCTGCCCCACAAGGCGTGGAACCGGGAAGGACGATTGCTGGAATGGACCGTGCAAACCTTTTCGGGCGAGGTCCGCAGCACGCATCGGTCGCTTTCCGGCGTCGCCCGAGGAGATACGGTGCGGGTCGATGCCGTGGCTTCGCGGTTTTTCGGTGCGTTTGAGCGGTACTGGATCACCGGGGGAAAGTCGGTTTCTTGGGGCGTGAAGGGCGCCTGGTGCTTCTCCGGAGAAACAGACCGGCCGACGGTCCGTGGCACGGAAGTCAATGCAAGGCCATTCGAGCCGACGCCGGGTGTGCGGTCGCGGTTTTTAGAAGGGTACCGTGGGCGGAATTGGGTCGGATTCGGCACGGTGCTCGATGTGCGGATCTTCGAGGAGGTCCGCCTGCGGGGCGAGGCCCATGCGTTCTACCGCTACGAAGAGGCATGGTCGGGACCGCGGCCGGAATTGGGGTCCATGTATTCTGCTGCCGCGGTGACAGAATCCCCCTTCGGTCCCGCAGCGCTGGTGGTGGAGTGGTATGCTGGGGAGGCAGAGCCGTGGCTGGTGGAGTTTTCGCTGGGCTTCCGGCTGTTTTCCCCGTCGTGGAGGCGCTGATGTACTTTTGTGCGATGGAACACCTGAAGTTCGCGGTGGTCGGCATGGGCCACATCGGCAAGCGGCACGCAGAAATGATCCGCCGTCAGCCGGAGTGTTCGGTGGTGGCGTGTGCGGATGCACGCCCGCGCGCGGCATGCGGAGTAGGAGAGGAGGTGCCTTTCTATGGTTCCATCGAGGAGCTGCTTGCAGCCCATCCGGGTTTGGATGTGGTGAGCATTTGCACGCCCAACGGGCTGCACGCAGCCCAAGCAATTGCCGCCTTGCATGCCGGATGCCATGTGGTCATCGAGAAGCCCATGGCGCTGACACGGGGCGATGGCGAGGCGGTGCTGCATGCGGCACTCGAGGCGGGACGACAGGTGTTCTGTGTGATGCAGAACAGG
>CAMCYM010000189.1 GCA_945883885.1 Chryseobacterium gleum | reverse complement strand
CCACGCGGACAAAGTCGTAGCCCACGCCGAGACCTACATCGGGCTCGTAGAGTTCGGCATCGGCGTCATCCCCGCCGGCGGCGGTACGAAGGAATTCGCCCTGCGGCTCAGCGACGAGCTGCGCGAAGGCGACATCCGCACGAACCGCATGCGCGACCGCTTCCTCACCATCGGCCAAGCGAAGGTGGCGACGAGCGCGTACGAAGCGTTCGAACTCGGGTACTTGCGGCCGGGCGTGGACGAAGTCGTGGTGAACCGCAAAGAGGTGCTTGCGCGGGCCAAACGCGCCGCACTCGAACTTGCCGACGCCGGCTACACCCGCCCCATCGAGCGCCGCGACATCCACGTCATGGGTGCCGATGGCATGGGCCTCGTCCTCGTGGGCGCACACAGCATGCTCAGCGGCGGCTTCATCAGCGAACACGACCGGCTCATCAGCGAAAAGCTCGGCTACGTCCTTTGCGGCGGCGACCTCTCCGTACCGACCGCGGTGAGCGAGCAGTACCTCCTCGACCTCGAACGCAAGGCCTTCGTCGAACTCTGCATGCAGCGCAAGACCCTCGAGCGCATGCAGTCCCTCATCCAGGCAGGAAAAATCCTCCGCAACTGATTCCCAGCCATGAACGCATACATCATCGGCGGTTACCGCAGCGCAGTCGGCCGGAGTGGCCGGGGCGCATTCCGCACGTTGCGTCCGGACGACCTCGGCGAACAGGTCCTCCGCCGCCTCCTCGCAGACTTCCCCACCCTCGATCCGGCGCGCATTGACGACGTCATCGTGGGCAACGCCACACCCGAGGCCGAACAAGGCCTCAACCTCGGGCGCATGGTCAGCCTGATGGGCCTCGACACAGACAAGGTGCCGGGCATGACGGTCAACCGGTATTGCGCGTCTGGGCTCGAGACGATTGCCATCGCCTCGGCCAAAATCACTGCGGGCATGGCCGACTGCATCGTCGCAGGCGGCATCGAAAGCATGACCCCCATTCCTTTTGGCGGATGGCGCATCACGCCGAACGCCCGCATCGCCCGCAGCAACCCGGATTACTACTGGGGCATGGGACTGACGGCTGAAGCGGTCGCAGACGAGTTCCACATCTCCCGCGAAGACCAAGACACTTTCGCCCTCGAAAGCCACCGCCGCGCCGCTGCCGCCATCGACTCCGGCCGCTTCGCGCCCGGCATCGCACCGGTCACGGTCCGGGAAGTCTACCTCGATGCCTCCGAGCGGCGCGCAGAAGGGACCACCGTGGTCGACACCGACGAGGGCGTCCGACGCGACACGTCCGCCGAAGGGCTCGCCCGGCTCAAGCCCGCCTTCGCGGCACGCGGCTCGGTCACCGCCGGCAACAGCTCCCAAACCTCCGACGGAGCCGCCTTCGTCCTCATCGTCTCCGAGCGCTTCCTCAAAGAACTGAACGTCCAGCCCCTCGCACGGCTGGCTGCCTACCACGTCAGCGGCCTCGCCCCGCGCATCATGGGCGTCGGCCCCATCTACGCGCTGCCCGAAGCCGTCCGCCGTGCCGGTATTTCCCTCGACGACCTCGGTACTATCGAACTCAACGAAGCGTTCGCCTCGCAATCCGTGGCCATCCTCCGCGAACTCGGCCTCGACCCGGCCCGCGTCAACCCAAACGGTGGTGCCATCGCACTCGGCCACCCGCTCGGCTGCACCGGCACGAAATTGACCGTCCAGCTCCTCCACGAACTCCGCCGTACCAGCGGCCGCTACGGCGCCGTCACCATGTGCGTCGGAACGGGCCAAGGCGCTGCGGGTATCTTTGAATGGATGGGCGAGTAGGTTGAGTTTGAGTTTCAGATTGAGATTCAGTTTAAGATTGAGATTGAGATTGAGCAATCCTGGTCATCTGAACCCGACTCGCCTTCCCTCCGTACACCCCGCAACCCTCAACCCTTCGGCGCGAAGCGCCGCCTCACCCACACCCCCATGTCAAAAGCCATTTCCGGCGGAGAATTCTTGATCCGCGACGTTGCAAGTTCTGAAGTGTTCATTCCCGAAGAGTGGACCGAGGAACAGCTGATGATGAAGCAGATGACCCTCGAGTTTGTCGAGAAAAAGGTGGTGCCCGTGCTCGACCGGATCGACGCGCAGGAGGAGGGACTTGTGCCGCGGCTGATGGAGGAGGCCGGCGAGTTGGGGCTGCTGGGAAGCTCGGTGCCAGAGGAATACGGCGGGATGGGGCTGGATTTCAAGACGACGATGCTCATCACCGAGGCCATCGGCGGGGCGCATTCGTTCAGCGTGAGCTTCAGTGCGCACACCGGGATCGGGACGTTGCCCATCCTGTACTATGGGAACGAGGCGCAGAAGGCGCGTTGGATTCCAGGTTTGGCCAGCGGCGCGCTGAAGGGCTGCTATTGCCTGACCGAGCCGGGGGCAGGTTCGGACGCGAACAGCGGCAAGACGCGCGCGACGCTGAACGCCGAAGGCACACATTACGTGCTGAATGGCCAAAAGATGTGGATCACGAACGGTGGTTTTGCAGACGTCATGATTGTGTTTGCAAAAATCGACGGCGATGAAAATCTGACGGCGTTCATCGTGGACGGCCACAGCCCCGGCATCGCGAAGAATCCGGAGGAGAAGAAGATGGGCATCAAGGGCTCTTCGACACGGCAGATCTTTTTCAACGACGTGCTGGTGCCGGTCGAAAACCTGCTGTACGAGCGCCAGAAAGGGTTCAAAATCGCGGTCAACATCCTGAACATCGGGCGGATCAAGCTCGGCGGGGCGGTGCTGGGTGCGGGCAAGGAGGCGCTGAGTGCCGCGGTTCAGTATGCGAACGCCCGCGAGCAGTTTGGTCGGCCGATTTCGAAGTACGGCGCCATCCGGTACAAACTCGCGGAGGGGGCGATCCGGCTGTACACTTGTGAATCAGCCATTTACCGGGCGACCCAAAACATCGAAGATGCCATCACGGCGCTGAAGGCGTCCGGGGTGCCCCACGGCGAAGCGACCCTGCAAGGCATCGCCGACTTTGCGCCGGAGTGCGCGATGATGAAGGTGCTCAGTTCCGAAGTCCTCGATTACGTCGTCGACGAGGCGGTCCAAATCCACGGCGGCATGGGCTACAGCGCAGAAACCCGCGCCGAGCGTGCCTTCCGCGACGCCCGCATCAACCGCATCTTCGAAGGCACGAACGAAATCAACCGCATGCTCACGGTCGACATGATCCTGCGCAAGGCGATGAAGGGCGAGATGGATCTCATGACTCCCGCGATGGCTGTCGCACAGGAGATTACCGGCATCCCGGAATTTGGAAATACCCCCGCAGACGTCTTCGAGGAGCATTTCGCCTACGTGCGCAACTTTAAGAAAGCCGTCCTCCTCGTCGCAGGAGCCGCCGCGCAAAAGCTCATGATGACGCTAGCGAAGGAGCAGGAAGTACTGATGGGCATTGCCGACATGGCCATCTTCACGTACACGGCGGAAAGCACCGCGCTGCGCGTGGCCAAACTCGCGGGCATGCGCGGCTCCGCCGACGCCGTCGCCCACGAGCTCGACATCCTGCGCGTTTACACCTACGAAGCCGCTGAGTGGATCCACAGCGCCGGCAAGGAATCTCTCCTCGCCTTCGCCACCGGCGACGAACTGAAAATGATGCTGATGGGCCTCAAGCGCTTCACAAAAACCGCGGACTTCAACACAAAGGAAGCCCGCCAACGCATCGCCCTCCACCTCATCGACTCGAACGCGTATTGCTATTGAGAACTTTGTGAACGTCGGCATCTGCTGTACGGCTGAATGCGGAATTGCACGCGTCTCGAACGACCTTGCAATTCCCATTTCAGACCATGCAGACATACTCCACTGTTGACGAAGTCCTTGCCCGTTGCCGCGTGCTCGAAGGGCTGACGCTGAAGCAACTTGCGCTGAACGAGGGGTGGTCCGTGGAGACCCTGAACAAGGGTTCCGTCGGACA
>CAMCYM010000188.1 GCA_945883885.1 Chryseobacterium gleum | reverse complement strand
CACCGAAGAAGTGTACTTCGACAACGTGCTCTTCGACTTCGACCGGTCGGACCTGACGGATTCAGCGCGCACCATGCTCGACACCGTGGCCGACGCCCTGTTGCGCAACCGCTTCCTCGTGGTCGAGGTCAACGGCCACACGGACATTGTCGGTTCCGACGGGTACAACCTCGAACTGAGCGAACGCCGCGCGCGGTCGGTGATCGATTACCTCACGTGGAAAGGCGTGGACCCGAACCGGTTGCGGCTCTCCTGGCACGGTTTCCGCACGCCGACGGCCGACAACACCACCGAAGACGGCCGCCGCCAAAACCGCCGCGTCGAGTTCATCGTGCTGCAGCACGCGTTCCTGCCTGTGGAGCGGGCACGCTGAGCAGGACGCCAAGGGCTGCGATGAAGAAGAATATCAAGGCGAGCACGCTGGTCCGCATTGAACCGGTCAGCCCCTCGATGGTGCCCCACGAGAACATGCCGATGATAAGACCGCCCTTCTCCAGGACTTCGTAAAAGCTAAAGTAGGAGGCCTGGTCCTGGGTTTCAGGGAGCATCTTCGAATAGGTGGAGCGGTTCATGCTTTGGGTCCCCCCCATCATAAATCCGATGATGCCGGCTGCCACGAAAAAGCCGTTCACGTCCGTCACAAAAGCATACGCATACACGCACACGCCGACCCACACGGCGAGGCAGACCGCGAGGGTGCGCAGGTTGCCGATGCGGCCGCTGAGCCACGCCATCAGGAAAGCCCCCGGAATGGCGAGGAGCTGGACGGCGATGATGGCGAGGATGAGCTGGGTGTCACTCAGTTTGACTTCTTTGATGCCAAACGAAGAGGCCATCAGCATGATGGTTTGGACCGCCATGGAGACGATGAAAAAGCTCAGGAGGTACCGCTTCAGCGCCGGCTGTCCACGCAACTCACGGGCCACGCCGCGCAGTTCTGCAAATCCGTGCGTCAACAGGTTGCCCTCCGGTTTCCGGCCGTACGGGTTCTGCGGCAACCGCCGGAAAGCAGGCTGGGCCCATGCCATCCACCACACGCCGACCAGCACGAAGGCCCAGCGGGTCGTGTGTTTGCCGATGCCCATGATCAGGGCCAGGCACACCAGCAACAAGATCAGGCTCCCGAGGTACCCCATGACATAGCCGCGCGCGCCGAGGCGGTCGTGCTCTTCCGGCGGAGCGATTTCCGGCAAGAAGGCATTGTAAAAGCCGAGGCTGCCCCAAAACCCGATGTTTGCCAAAAAGAGCGCAACCATGCTCCATTCTAGGTGCTCCGGGTTGAAGGCGGCAAGTCCCGCGCAAGCCACGCTTCCTACGGTGGCGAACACCTTCATGAAAAAGAGCTTCTTTCCCGCATAATCCGCCATGCCGCTGAGCAGCGGGCTCAGGACGATGACCACCACGAAGGAAGCCGCGAGCACGTAGCTGTAGAGCTGGGTGTTGATGAGGTCCATGCCCAGGAACTCCACCCGGTCGCTCACCACGCCCGCATCGTCGGTCGCCGTGGTTACAGCGTTGTAGAAGATCGGAAAAATGGCCGTCGTGATGACCAGCGAATACACGCTGTTCGCCCAATCGTACATCGTCCAAGCGCGTTGGGTGCGCGCATCTGCGGCGACGGGCGCGGAGGAATGCTTCATGGGGGGGCAATATACAGATGCCGTCCGACCGGGCCGGGTTAACTTTGCCGGCGCATGGAACCGATTTACGACGTGGCAGTGGTGGGCGGCGGCATCGTGGGCGCGGCGACGTTCTACCGCCTGCAGTCCCGGTTTCCGGGGCTCCGCATGGTTTTGGTCGAGAAGGAGCCCTTGCTGGCGGATCACCAAACAGGGCACAACTCCGGCGTGATCCACAGCGGCCTCTACTACCCGCCCGGCTCGCTCAAGGCGAAGAACTGTGTGGACGGCCGACGTGCCCTGGTGGAGTTCGCGCGTGCGCACCACATTCCGCACGATGTATGCGGCAAGGTGGTCGTCGCCGCCGATGCTTCTGAACTTCCCATGCTCGAGAAGATCCACCGCATCGGGCAGGAAAACCGGATCGAAGGGCTCGAACGCATCGACGCGGACGCATTGCGTTCCATCGAACCCCATTGCCGCGGGGTCGCAGCCCTGCATGTCGCGTGCACCGGCATCATCGACTTCCGCGCAGCCACCGCCCGCATGGTAGAAATCGCTACCTCGTTGCAGCCGGAAAGTGCCCTCCGCCTCGGCGAAGAAGTCACGGCCATCGAGCGGGACGGCGACGTTACAATGCTGCGGACCGCCCGCGGCACACAGCTCCGGTGCAAGGTGCTCATTGCCTGCGCCGGCCTGCACGCCGACCGCATCGCCCGCAAAGACGGCGTAGCACTGCGCGAGCGCGTCGTCGGTTTCCGCGGCGACTACTACGAGCTCACCCACGCGGCCCAGCACAAGGTCCGCAACCTCATCTACCCGGTCCCAAACCCCGCCTTCCCCTTCCTCGGCGTGCACTTCACCCGGATGACGAACGGCGAAATCGAATGCGGCCCGAACGCGGTCTTCACCTTCAAACGCGAGGGCTACGGCAAGACGGACTTCGACCTGCGGGACACGGTGGACGCGTTGAGCTACCGCGGCACGTGGCGGTTGTTTTTCGGCAACATGTCGTTCGGCATCAACGAATACCGCCGGGCGTTCTCGAAGCGGCTGTTTTTGAAGACGCTGCAGCGCCTCGTTCCTTCGTTGACCCTCGAAGACCTCAAGCCCGGTCGATCGGGCGTGCGCGCCTTGCTGCTCGCGGAGAACGGGGACACCCGAGACGATTTCCGCATCGAAACCACGGATCGCAGCATCCACGTGTTGAATGCGCCGTCTCCTGCGGCAACGGCCTCACTGGCCATCGGCGACCACATCGCCGATCTCTACGCAGCGCAGTTCGCGCAGCATTGAGCGGTGCGGGGGCGGGAAATGGACCCCGCCGGTACCTTTTCTGAAATGCAAAAGCCCTCCGGCACAGCGTACCGGAGGGCTTTCTCGATTTTTCTGGCAAGGCAGCCCCCGGGGTTGACCCGATTGCTGCGCACACTCAAGACCCTTTCAGCGGGAGGTGCACACCCACTGGGAGGGGATTACTGCTTTTTCTCCGGCTTCGTGGCGCCTTTGCCGCACGATGCGCCTGAAGCGCCGCTGCAGCATCCACCCGACTTGCCTGCTGCTGCGGTCGAACCGCCCTTGCTGCAGCAACCTGCTGCCGGCTGGTTTGAACTCTTTCCACACGACTCACCGCCCTTTTCACCACCCTTTTTATCGGTGACGAGCGTGCCTGGAGTGCTCGGTTCAGCGTTTCCGCGAATCTGGCCAACTGCGGCACTGCGCTGGGACGTCGCAGCGGCTGATTTTCCTTGCTGCGCCGATTCCTGCTTCTTCTCAACCGTCTCAGTCGTGGCTTTTTCAGCACGTGGTGCTTTGTCGGTTTGAGCATTCAATCCGAAAGCGATGAACGCGAAAGCGCTCAAAATGAGGAACTTCTTCATTTCAAAAAGTGGATAGTTGATTTCAGGGGTTTAAGATACAGGAAATCCTTGTTTCAGCCAAGTGTTATCGTATTTTTGTCGCCCCGATGCAGGCAACGGTCTGAGGGAAATGGAGAGGTGGCAGAGTGGTAATGCAGCAGCCTGCTAAGCTGTGACCGAGTATCTTGGTCCCTGGGTTCGAGTCCCAGTCTCTCCGCAGAATGAACGCCCGCACCCGCGGGCGTTTTTCGTTCACATGCTGCCTCCCGATTGTCCACCCCGCGAAAAGTGGGGATTGTCCGGAAGTCGAATTCAGGTGAGCCTGCTTTTCATCATTTTTTTTTTGACCGCGTGGTGGAGTCGGGCGTGAGTTGACCGACCTTTGCGCCCCGCTGCGGGCATTTAGCTCAGCTGGTTAGAGCGCTGCCCTCACATGGCAGAGGTCACTGGTTCGAGTCCAGTATTGCCCACCCCGCACACAAAGCCCCGCT
>CAMCYM010000187.1 GCA_945883885.1 Chryseobacterium gleum | reverse complement strand
GTAAATCAATGATATAGTCGAAGCCGACGGTGCGGAGGTCGGGGAGGGCTTCGACGGTCGAGCGGTCAAAGGTGTGGATGCGGTCGAGGAGCGGCCCGAAGCCCTCTGCCACCGGGCGTTGCGGTGCGCGGGTCAGGAGGTGGATTTCGCACGGGCCGTGGCAGGCGCTGCGGAGCGCGGCCAGCGCAGGAGCCGTGAGGATCAGGTCGCCGATTGCGGAGAATCGCAGGACGAGGAAGCGGGCAGTCGGCGTGGCCATGCGGCGAAACTACGACGAGGGGAGGCGGGCTGGGCCTACCTTAGCGGCGCGGATTTTTACTATGCTCATCGACACCCATTGCCACCTGTACCAACCGGCGTTTGACGGCGACCGCGCCGAGGCGGTGGCGCGCGCACGGGCGGCCGGCGTGGGCCAGGTGCTGTTGCCGAACATCGACGTGGAGTCGATTCCGCGGATGCGCGCGCTGCTGGCGGAAGAGCCGGGATATTGCATCGGGATGATGGGCCTGCATCCGTGCCATGTGGCGGCGGAGGGGTGGGAGGCGGAGTGGGATGTCATCGAAGCGGAGTTGCGGGCGGGGCAGGCGGACGGCCGCCGAACCTACGTGGCGGTGGGGGAAATCGGGCTCGACCTGTACTGGGACAAGACCACCCTCGAAGCGCAGCGCGCGGCCTTCCGCCGCCAAACCGCCACCGCCCGCGCACTCGACCTGCCCATCGTCGTCCACGTCCGCGACGCCTTCGTCCCACTGTTCGAAGAGCTCGACCTGCTCGACCCGCCGGGCGCTGCCGAACCGCTGCGGGGGGTGATCCACTGTTTTGCGGGAAACCTCGACGACGCACAGCGCCTCCTCGCACATCCCGGGTTGCTGCTGGGCATCGGCGGCGTAGCGACCTATAAAAACGGCGGACTCGACGCGGTCTTGCCCCACGTACCCCACGAACGCATCGTCCTCGAAACCGACGCCCCCTACCTCGCCCCGGTGCCGCACCGCGGAAAGCGCAACGAGCCGGCGTTTGTGGAGGTGGTGGCGGCGCGCGTTGCGGAAATTTGGGGCGTCGAGGTGGCGGAAGTGGCGCGGGTGACCACTGAAAATGCGCGCGGGCTCTTCCGCCTTCCGCCGCCCTCTGACGCTCCCCCTGCCTCCCATCTTTGATGCCCATGGAAAGCCGTATCCTGCTGATTTACACCGGTGGAACCATCGGAAGCGTGAGCAATCCGGCCACGGGCGGCCTCGCGCCCATCGACTTCGCAGAGATCACGCGCCACGTCCCGGAGCTAGAACAACCCGGCCGTGAACTGGTCGCCGAAGCCTTCGATCCGCCCCTGGACTCCTCGGACATCGGCCCGGCAGAATGGGCCCGGCTCGCCACGCTCGTGCGCGACCGCTACACGGAATTCGACGGCTTCGTCATCCTGCACGGCACGGACACCCTCGCCTACACCGCAAGTGCGCTGAGCTTCATGTTCGAGGGGCTTACGAAACCGGTCATCCTCACCGGGAGCCAACTGCCCATCGGCCTCCCGCGCACGGACGGCCGCGAAAACCTGCTCACCGCGGTCGAGCTCGCCACGGTCACTTCCGCCGGCCGCCCCCTCATCCGCGAAGTGGCCGTTTACTTCGGCTCAGCCCTCTACCGCGGCAACCGGACCCACAAGGAGAGCGCGGAATCTCTCCAAGCCATCATCAGCCCAAACTACCCGCCGCTCGCCACCGCGGGCGTCGAGCTGGCGGTCCACCGCTCCGCCCTCCACCGCGATCCCGCCGCCTCCTTCTCGGTCACGACCGCCCTGGAATCGCAGGTCGCGTGGCTTCCCCTCTTCCCCGGCATCTCCCCCGAAGTACTCGCGCGCACCCTCGAATTCCAGCCTCTCCGCGGACTCGTGCTCTCCACCTTCGGCTCAGGCAACGCCCCCTCCTCGGCCGCGCTCCGGCACATCCTCGCCGCGGCGCACGACCGGGGCGTCGCCGTAGTCAACGTCACCCAATGCGGCCACGGCGGCGTCCACCCCGAACGGTACGCCACCGGCCACATGCTCCTCGACGTGGGCGTCGTCCCCGGCGGCGACATGACGACGGAAGCGGCCCTCACGAAACTCATGCACCTCCTCGCCGTCCACAGCGATCCCGCCGCAGTGCGCTCCGGCCTCTTCGCAGACCTGCGGGGCGAGCGCACGCCGGACTGACCGATACGGAAACTCCGCCGCTCGCCGCGATTTCCTCTGAGATTTTCGGTACCTTGCGCCCCCGTTCGGGAGCGGTGCATCGGCACTGCCCACACGTCGGAAGGGAGAGATGGCCGAGTGGCTTAAGGCGCACGCCTGGAAAGCGTGTTCACCGAAAGGTGTCCGGGGTTCGAATCCCCGTCTCTCCGCGAAAGACTGAAAAGCCGGTGCAATTGCACCGGTTTTTTTGTGCCCGCAGGCGAATGAAGCTCGCTTCAATCTGGCTGCGGGCAAAAAAACGGCGGCCTAAGGCCGCCGGGCTTTTCACGTCTTTCAAGCCACCCCCCGAGGGAACGCGAGCGCCCGAAGGCGCGAGCAATTCCGGCTCTTTCCTTACTGAATTCAATGCAGCAAACCGCACATGTTGGTCATTTTAGAATAAGTGTCGGCGGTTTGTGCAAGACCGAGATGTAGTTTGCATTGATTTCGCAGAAATGAATCGATCCCTCTCAGCAGCCCACCCCCGCCCCGATGAATTCGACGCCTGAACTGGATGTGCTGCACCCCGCTTTGGGTGCGCCGTGGCTCGCACTGCCTTCGGCGCAGGAGTGGCGGGCAGGCCTTCAGTTTGCCCACGAGTTGTTGCAAGAACTGACGGCGTGCGAAGATGATCCGCGGTTGGTGGTGAGTTTGAGGGGAAGTGCGGGCAGGTACCGCTTTGCAGTGGTGGTGGGACAACAGGTCATTTACTCCCTCGAGTGGTTGCCGGACAATCAAGAATGCATCCACCGGTTCCAGCAGCCGATGACCGACACCCCTGTCGACCCACCACTCGCGCTCTGCACCGGGTTCCAACCGGCGAAGGGCGAGGCGCAGATGGTCAAAACAAGGGCTGCTGTGCACGACGTTCGGCCCGAGTGGATACAAGGTGCCCTCGAAGTTGCGCGGATCGAGTGGGCGCGCATGAAATCCTCCCCGTACCGCAGCCAGCACCTGCCTTTCATGCTGCAGGTCGTGGCAGATCCTGCATTGCACGAGCGATTTATCGCATTTGTCCGGGCGCCGTGGGGTGCGAAGATGGTGGAGGTGTACAAGTGCGTGGTGGTGGAGCGCGGCAACGAGGAGCCCGAGAAGCTGCAGCTGCTCGCCGATTTTCGACGGAATTGGGACCTCGAGGCATCGGATTTCAGCTCCATGCGGTCGGTCCTGAAGTTCGAATCGCTCGTGCATCCTACGGCAAATGCGTTCTGGAATGTGCTGTTCGCAGACCCAGAACGGGCACGCCAGTTTTTCCGCGACGTGCTCAACGAATCGGTTCCGGTCGAAGCGCGGGTGGAACGGGCCCAACAGGAAGGCCTTGCCATCCTTCGCGCTCACCGGCCGGATGGGGATGCCTATTCGCAGGATGAGCGGACGCTGTCCCTTCTGTGGGCTGCGTTAGATCCCAGCCGTCACGTGCCCTACAAATCGAGCATGTACCGGGCCTATTGCGAGCGGGTCGGCCTGAAGCCCCGTCCGGCGAAGCAGGCCTATGCGCACTACGTGGAGTTGATGGACGCCTTCATTGCAGAATTTGTTGCGCCAGACGAGGACCTGATCACGTGTGGCAGGATGCAAGTGGGCATTGATTTTCAACATGATGACCCGAAGTTTCACCTGTTAGGTCACCGGATTTGGTCTGTTGTTTTAGACCAAACCTGGACTGCACCCCCCGATTCCATGGCATCTCCCTCCGACAACCCCGCTCCGGAAGTTTTTTTGATCGACGGCAAACCGTTTGACCCGGAGGCGTTCACGGGCACGTACTGGCTGCTGAA
>CAMCYM010000186.1 GCA_945883885.1 Chryseobacterium gleum | reverse complement strand
CGTGCCGCAGGTGCAGCGCGCGTTGCTCGCAGGCCACTCCATCAATTTGCTCGGGTTGCGCGGACAAGCGAAGACGCGGATGGCTCGGGGACTGGTCGACCTGCTCGACGAGTGGGTGCCGGTCGTGCCGGGGAGTCCGCTGAACGAGGACCCGCTCGAACCGCTGCTCGCCACCACGGCGGCTGCGCTCGAGGCGGCAGGCGACGATGCGCCGGTGGCCTGGCTGCACCGGAGCGAACGGTACGTCGAGAAGCTGGCCACGCCGGACGTGAGCGTGGCGGACCTGATCGGCGATGTGGACCCGATCCGGGCCGCGAATCTCAAGATTGACTACAGCGACGAGCGTGCGATCGCCTTCGGTTTGGTGCCGCGGAGCCACCGCGGCATTTTCACCATCAACGAGTTACCCGACCTGCAACCGCGCCTGCAGGTGGCACTTTTCAACATCCTGCAGGAAGGGGATGTCCAAATCCGCGGCTTCCGCCTCCGCCTGGCGCTCGACATCCAGTTCGTATTCACTGCCAACCCAGAGGATTACACCAGCCGCGGCGCGATCATCACGCCGCTGAAGGACCGCATCCAGTCCCAAATCCTCACGCACTACCCCACTTCGCTCAGCGACGGCATGGCGATCACGCGGCAAGAAGCGGCCACCGCTGCCGCCCGCGTGCGGGTCCCGGAACTGCTGGAAGAGCTCATCGAGCGCGTGGCCGTGGCCGCCCGCGACAGCGAGTACATCGACGCGAAGAGCGGGGTTTCTGCCCGAATGACCATCACGGCCTTCGAGCACCTCGTGGCCTCGGCCGAACTCCGCGCGCTGGCTGCCGGGGCCGTGCCGGAAGTTCGAATGACAGATCTCCTTGCGATTCTGCCGGCCGTCACCGGCAAGGTCGAGTTGGTATACGAGGGCGAGCAGGAAGGCCCCGAATCGGTGGCACACCACCTCATCGGCAAGGCCATCCGAGCGAAGTTTCCGGAGGTGTTTCCAGATCCCGAGCTCATCCGGCGGCGCAAGCTCGAGGACGTCTATGCCCCGGTGGTGGCGCACGTGGCGGCGCACGGGGTCGAAGTGCTCGCATCGGATTCGAACGACGGGTACCGCAGCCGGCTCGAAGAAGTTTCGGGTCTCGGGGCGTTGGTCGATCGGTATGTCGGACCCGAGCAGCAGGACCGCGCGGTGTGGATGGAGTTCGTGTTGCACGGGCTGGCCGAGCACAACCTCGTCGGCAAGGAAGTGGTGGGGCAGGAGGTGAGTTTCAGCGATTTGATGAGCGGCTTGTTCGCCAGCGACGACGACGAGTGATCGCATGGCGTCGGTGCGGCTCGATTCAGACCGGTGGGTGGTGCTCGACGTGGTGCCGTACTCGGACTCGGGCCATGTCGCGAAGGTGCTGAGCCGGGCGCTGGGCGTCGTGGCGGTGTGGGTGCGGGGGAAGGGGGTGAAGGCCGTTTGGCACCCGCTGGCGGTGCTCGAGGCATCGGCGGTGAGCCGCAAAGGATCGGAGGGCTTGTTCCGGTACGGTGAGGTACGGAGGATGCGGGTGCCTGAGCGCATGACCACCGAAGCCGCGCGCGCAGCGGTGGCGTTCTTTGTGGCGGAGGTGCTGGTGCGGCTGTTGCCGGAACAGTCTGCTCATCCCGAGCTGTTTGATGCCACAGTGGAACTCGTTGTGCGGTTGGATACCGAGGAGCGCATCGGTACGCCGCATGCCGACTTCCTCGGTACGGCGATTGCACTGCTGGGGCTGGCCCCGTTGCCACCGCCTCATCCACGTGCAGGGTTAGAACTGGCTACGGGCGAGTGGGTGGAGCGCGCTGGGGGCGACGAGGGTTTTTTGCCGCCCGATGCAGCGGCGGCATTTTATGCGTGCACGGGGGAGCAGGGGGGGGACCCGTTGCCGCAGGCACTCCGAAAAGAAGTGGTGCAGGCGCAGTTGCGGTACTTGCAGCTGCATCTGAGCGGACCGCGCAAGTTGAAGAGCTACGAGGTGTTGGAAGCGGTCTTCGGTGGCGCGGGTCGTTAACACTTTTTTTGGAACGATTGTTGTGGCAACTGGGCACTCAACTACTCGTCGAATGATGCGGTTTCTTGCGGTGGTGTTGTGGGGGATTTCGGTGGTAGCGGCGGCGCAGCGGGATGCACCACCGGTCCAAATTGTAAGCAGCGACGGGGTAACTCCTGTCCCCTTCGCCGTGTTGCTCAACCGCTCGACCGGCAAGGCTGTCACGGCGAACGCTGAGGGCAAGACTGCATTCCCTTCGCGCGGGTCCCGAGACACGTTGATTGTGCGGAGCACCGGATACCTTGATTTGGTCATTCTCCCATCCGATGCCATTCCGCGCAAGCTCCGGATGGTCGAGGACCTCGTCTCGCTGCAAGTGGCCGAGGTGGCCGTGCGGGCGACCTCTGAGACGACCACTGCGGACCGGTTGACGGCCTCAGCGGGGCTCGCGATGGCCCGGATGTCACCGGTCAAAAACCTCGAAGTCCCCACGAACAGCGCGGAGTTGCTGTGGTCCACCGGCTCCGTGCTCGTGCAGCAAAGCCAGCAGGGCGGCGGCTCGCCGGTCATCCGTGGGTTTGAGGCGAACCGGATCCTGCTTGTCGTGGACGGGGTCCGGATGAACAACGCCATCTATCGGAGCGGTCACCTGCAAAATGCCCTTACCGTGGACCCGGCCATCCTGTCGCGGACCGAGGTCGTACTCGGCCCCAACTCCGTGGCCTACGGCAGCGACGCCCTCGGCGGGGTCATCCACTACACCACGCGCGAGCCGCAGCTAGGCCGCAATGGGGTGTTTTCACGCGGCTCGTACGCGTACCGATCGCCGAACAACAGCCACGCCGTGCATGCCGATGTGGAGGTGGGCATGGGGCCGGTGGCCTCGCTGACGTCCGTGACGGCGACGGAGTTCGGGGACTTGCGGATGGGCACGCGCCGGACGCATGGCGATGCGGAGTGGGGACTGGTGCGGGAGGTGGTCGCTCAGGTGGATGGCCGCGATACGGTCCTCACGAACGACGACCCCACCCTGCAGCTGCGGTCCGGGTACCGCCAGCTCGACCTGCTCCAAAAACTCGCCATCACCCTCCCCGACGGCTCCATCGTGCTGAACCTGCAATACAGCACCACCACCGACATCCCCCGTTTCGACCTGTTCGACGACCGCAGCGGGGGTACGCTCAAATGGGCAGAGTGGGAGTATGGCCCGCAGGAACGCCTTCTGGCGTCGGCGCGGTACCGGGGATACATCCGCCCCTTGCGGGCGGCCGCCGGCATCACGGCCAGCTACCAGCGGGTCGGCGAGGACCGCATCAACCGGAGGTTCCAGCAATCCACTCGCTACCATCAGGAAGAAACGGTAGACATCCTCGACTTGACGGCCTCGCTGACGCGCACATTCCGCAACGGCTTCGTCGGTGGTCTCGGGTTCAACGGCGCGTGGAACGGGGTGACGTCGGTGGCATGGTCCGAAGACATCCATACTGGTGCGCGCGACGATGCCGAAGAAACCCGCTACCCGAATGGAGGGAGCGATTTTTCTCAGTGGGGGGCGTTTGTGACCTTGCGCTCTCGTCCGGGCAGGTTCACTTATTCCGCCGGCGCCCGGTACAGCTTCGCAGATTTGCATTGTCGGTATGCCGCGAGCCGCACGGTCGAGCTGCCCTTTGACCGCATCGAGTCCCGCAAAGGCGCCGTGACCGGGAGCGCGAGTGCAGACTGGGCCGTGGCGAAATCGTGGTCGTTGCAAACGGTGGTTTCCAGCGGGTTCCGGCATCCGAACGTCGACGACGTGGGCAAGGTGTTCGAGAAGGGCGGCTGGGTAACCGTCCCAAACGATTCGCTGCGGCCAGAATTCGTGTACAGTGCCGAGCAGGGGGTGCGGTGGGATTTGGGCGGGCGCCACGTGCTGGCCCTCGGCGTTTCCGGCTTTGCGACCCTCTGGGACGATGCCATCGTCCCCGTGGCGGCCACGGTCGGCGGTTCCGAC
>CAMCYM010000185.1 GCA_945883885.1 Chryseobacterium gleum | reverse complement strand
GGCGGATGGCTTCGGAGATGGTTGGCAGGGGTGTGTTGTTTCAATCAAGACCTTGGAGGGAGCTACGGTGTTCTCCGGAACAATTCCGAATGGCGGTGGGGCCTCTGGCCTCGCGGTAGGATGTTTGCCGGATGGTTGCTACACCTTGAGTTCCACGGATGACACCTTCGATACAGAAGTGTCGTGGACGTTGACGGGGGTATTCGGTGGTGCCGTTTCTGGCAGCTCAAACTACCCGACCACATACATCTCCATCGGCGGAAACAACTGCATCGAGGGTTGTTTGGTCTCTTGTGCTTGCAACTACAATGAGAACGCGAACATTGCCGACGACTCACAATGCACGTTCGACAACTGCGGCGGCTGCACGTACGAAGGGGCCACGAACTTCAATGCAAACGCATCGGCAGATGATGGCTCTTGCTTGTTTGACTTGTCGAATCCTTGCCCTGCAGATTTGAACGAAGATGGTTCAGTGACCACCGCGGACTTGCTCGTCTTCTTGGGAGCGTTCGGTTCGATCTGTCAGTAAGATTTTAGTTTCCCTAGGGAAAGGCCCGGCACAAAAAGTGCCGGGCCTTTTTTTTCTTGACAGTTTCCGTTATCTTCATCGAACCTGCGAGGAATCAATGCACTCACATTGGTTTACTCATGCGTGGACTCCGATTATTCCTGCTTTTCTGTTTGTCATGCAGCATGAGCCAGTTCAGGGCTCAGTTGCAGGACGTGTCTTTAGACCATGTACTAGAGACAGATCATACCAGTGGTTATTTAGGAGCGGGATTGAGCATTGCAGATTTTGATGGCGACGGTTGGGATGACGTCTCCTTTGCACACCATGGGGGCAATCTGTATTTCTACCGGGGGACGGGATTCGGCTTCGAGCAGGTCTTTTTGCCGATTACGAACGGAGACGCCGAGTGCAAGGGAATCTTATGGGCGGACTTTGACAACGACGGGGATTCAGATTTGGTCCTGGCGAATCGGCTGAGTCGAAATCGGTATTGGAGAAATGACGGTGGCGGTTGGTTTTCTGATGTAACGGAGGAGAGCGGTTTAGATGTGAGCAATTCGCGGTCCTACGGTTTGGCCGCGGGAGATTACAATCGAGACGGTTTTTTGGATTTGTTCATTGCGAATTATGTTCACAATCCGGCGATAGAAGCCCCTAAAAATGAGCTTTATCGAAATTTGGGCAATGGCATGTTCCAGCAGGTGACGGAACTCGCCGGTTTGCTCGGGGAAATCACGCAATGTTTCCAAGGGCAATGGGTGGATTTTAATGAGGATGGCTGGTTGGATTTGCACGTGATTCGTGATCGCTTGATGTTTGCGAATTTGTATTATGAGAACATGCAAGATGGCACCTTTGTCGAGCGCGCTGCTGAAGTAGGTCTGGATGTGATGTTGAATGCGATGTCTACGTCGGTAAGTGATTTTGACCGCGATAATGACATGGACGTATATGTCACGGGTGCACTTGAAGGGAATCGGATGCTTGTAAACAATGGATCTGGTGAGTTCTTTCCGTATGTGGTCGCACCGGGAACGGACTCCTTGACCATGAACGACTGGTGTTGGGCTGCGAATTGGATGGATTTTGACAACGATGGGTGGGATGACTTACACGTGACCACGGGGTTTACTTCGGCAACGGTTCATCCGGATGTGTACGCCCAATTCAATCGCCCAGATTGGTTTTTCCGAAATGTGCAGGGTAGTTTTTTCGAAGCAACTGCGGAAGTTTTGGGATCGGCAAACAACCTTTCATTCTCTGCAGCACCGATTGATTTCAATCGTGATGGTACGTTGGACCTCATTTCTCATCGAGTAGCTGCGATTGCGCAAGTTTTGGAGGGAGTTCCTGCTTCCGGGAATTACCTGCGGATTTTACCTGTCGGAAGTGAAAGCAACCGTGACGGCATCGGGACGAAGGTTCGGGTGTATGTGAATGGCTCCGTGGTTTATCGGTTGTGCACCGCTGGAGAGAACTATTTGGGCCAAAACAGCCGGTGGCTGCATTTTGGCTTGGGAGAAGCAACAACAGCTGATTCCATTCATGTGGTTTGGCCATTAGGCCTGGAGGAGTGGTACTATGAGGTTCCTGCGAATCAGTTTTTGACCTACGTGGAAGGGGAAGGGCTTGAAGCGGTCGATTGCCCGCCGGGGATGGAGTGTCTGGGATGTAAGTACGCCGAAGCCTGCAATTATGACCCGATTGCAACATTGGATGATGGCACGTGTGACTTCAGTTGTTGTTCAGGCGCTGCCGCTTGCGGCGCAGGCACATTCTGGAATGCTGACTTAGGAGTTTGCGAAAGCTTGCCGACGGATTCCGGGTGCCAAGGGGATTTGAATGGGGATGGCAGCATCGCAATCGGGGATCTGCTGTTGTTTTTGGAGGTTTTTGCCCAGTCCTGTCCGCCGTGATTCGCGTGGGTTAGTTTTGCAACCATGCGTCACATCCTCACTGATACAACGGCGTTGCTGCGGGATCGCCGCAGTGTGCAGCCGGAAAAGATGTCTGTTCGCCCGGTGCATCGGGAAATCCTCGAGCTCGCGTTGACGAACGCGACGTGGGCGCCGAGCCATGGCATGACGCAGCCGTGGCGGTTTGTGGTGTACCGCGGGGAAGGAGCGAAGCAGGTGGGGCCGAAGCTCGCGCAGTGGTATGCGCAGCATGCGGGCGAAGCGGCGTCGCCGCGCAAGGTGGCCCAGCTCGAGGAGCGGGGCGCGCGGTTGCAGGCACTCGTGGTCGTGGCGACGGTGCCGGATCCAGCCGGACGGATTTCTTTGCAAGACGATGTGCTTGCGACCGCGTGCGCGGTCCAAAACCTGCATCTCACCCTCACCGCGTACGGTGTAGGGGGATTTTGGTCCACCCCCGGGTTCATGCATCTTCCAGAGGTACGGTCCTTCGCTGGCTTGCCGGAAGATGCCCACGTGGTAGGCCTGTTCTACGTCGGCTACCCCGAGACGGAGTGGCCACAGGGTGTCCACAGGCGTCCACTGGAATACGTGACAACCTGGGTGGAAGGTTGAAATTCAGGGAAGTATTACGCGGAAATCCAGTCCTGCGGCGGCCAAGCCGCTCCAAAACCGAACCGATTGCACCGGCGCGCTCCCCGCGCCCCATGCGGCCTCGCCCCACCGGTTCCGCGCGATTTCTTGGCTGAAAAACGCCCCGAGGTACAGCCCGGGCTGGTCGTCTCGATTCCGCCATGAGATGCCGACTTCAGCAGACAGCGGAACGCTCCACCCGCGGATGCGGCTTTCGCGGGCCGTAAAGCTGTGGTACACGGTGTCCATGCGTGCATCTCCGCTGGTGACGGCATCGCTGGGCATGAAATCCAGTACGGGCCCAAACATGGCGTGCACGGTCGCGCGTTGTGTCAAGGGAACCCGGGTTCCGGCCAGCAGAGGGATACGGTACCTCACGGACCGCAGCACGAGTTCTCCCTCGAGGCCCGAAGCGTGGCGCAGGTTCCAACTCCCGCGCAACCGAGCCAGTTGAATGCCGGTGGACCACGACCAAGCGCCGCGGAACGGGGTGGTGATGCGCGCGCCGAATCCGCTTCCCCATGCCGGCGCCCATTCACACGTCAATCCGTCACCCTCAGCCACGATGGACTCCACCCCGGCCCAGGGCGCGGGAGCAAAAACGCTCGCGCCCCATTCGAGTACGTGGGACGGCTGGGCGCGGGCTTGGAGAAATGCACCTGCAAGCCCGATCAAAACTGCCACAAGCGTGATGAGCAGAACGGCCCACCGAAGTCCGGAATGGGGGATGAACGGTTTGCGGTGCGCTGCGGAAACCAGGTGGTTGATTTCGATGGCGCGCGCGCGGTGGTCTTTGTGGATCCCGAACAGGATTTCAGTGCCCTCGTGGTCCGATTCGTAGGGGATGTGTGCCGCGTCGCATCTTCCGCGAAAGTCTTCTGCGCGCGCCGGTTCCCGGAACGCAAACACTTCGTAGCGGTTGTCCGCCGGATGAGGAAAATGGTTCGTCCACCGCACGGGG
>CAMCYM010000184.1 GCA_945883885.1 Chryseobacterium gleum | reverse complement strand
GTGAGGTCAACGCCGGAGATGACGACGTGCTCGGATTGGGCGACTGCGGCTTGCGAGAGCCGAATCAGCGGCGTGGCATTCATGGCGCAGTGAAGGGTTTGGCGTCGATCGAGGCATTCGGTTCGACGGCAGAGAACCGCAACACAATGGTCCGTCCGCCCGTGGTCGTTTCTTCCTCGGTGGCCACCCACACGGCCCCGAACTTCGTGTAGTTCCGGTAGACCGTTACCACCTGTGTCCCCTCACCCGGAGGCATGCGGGTTTCCCGAACGAGGTGCCCGGTGGCGGCATCGAACTCGAGCCGGCGGCTGAATCCAGGTGCGTCGTTCCATTCTACGACGTGTACCTCACGGCCCTCGAAGGTTCCTACACCTGCCACGGTTGCATCGGTGGCGCGTGCGGCTGCTTGCACCAGACGGTCGGCAGAAAGCTGTTCGCGGAAGGGCGCCATCTCCGTGTCTTCCATGGCCTTCTTACCGGCCCCTTTGCGGGTTTGGCTGCCGAATTCCGGGGTGACGATTTGGTCAAGCAGGGTCATGTCACCCGCTTGCAAGAGAATGCGATGCCCTTTGCCGAAGAGCACTTCACGGGTGTAACTTCCGGCAGATTGTGGGCCAAACTCCGCCGTACCCACATACCGCAGCGCCTTCAGCTGCGTGGCCGCGGAACCTCCACAGGCCGTGTAGTGGGTGTTCACCACGTCTTTTACCGTCAACCCCGCCGGAGCAGGTGCGAGGTCCTTCACGGGCGCCGCGAATGCATCGAAGAACTCCACCGTCCCGTCGCCGTCGAACCGGGCAAGTTTCTCGGCTACCTCGGCGCGGTTGCCGACGCACGTGATGTACAGGTTGTCCGGTCGCAGGTAGGTCTTTGCCACGCGTTGCACGTCCTCAGGCGTGATGGCTGCGAGTTTCTTCAGGTAGGTCGCGTAGTAATCCTTCGGAAGGTCCCACCGCTCGATGTTGAGCGCAAAACGGGCCACCGTTTCCGGTTGCTCCAGCGAACGCGCAAAGCCACCGTTCATGTAGCGCAAAATGGCCCCCAGTTCTTCGGTGGAGGGTTTTTCGTCGCGGATCCGGCGGATTTCCGCCAAAAACTCCACGACGGCGCTGTCCGTCACTTCGTTGCGGACGTTTGCAAAGGCGTCGAATGTGCCGTGCACCGGGTCGAGGTCGAAGCTCGAACGTGCGCCGTAGGTGAAGGCCTTGTCCTCCCGAAGGTTTTGCATGAGGCGGGATCCGAAGGCGCCGCCGCCGAGCAGGGTATTCATGACCGCGCACGCGATGGCATCGGGATGGCCCGGCTTGATGTCGAGTCCGTGGGTGAGGTGGAGGGTGCTCTGAACGGATCCTGGGATGTCGGCAAAGCACACCCGGTTTTCGCGGGGTTCGCCTGCGAGGGGGAAGGCAATTTGGGGCGTGGATTCCTCTTTCCACGCAGCGAAATGCTGTTTCGCGGCTGCGACGGCAGCTGCTGGGGTGATGTCCCCGACGACCACGAGGTAGGCGATTCCTGGCCGGAAAAATCCGGCATGGTACATCTGCAAATCCTCGCGGGTGATGGCTTTGACGGTGGCTTCCGTTTCTACCTCGCCGTAGGCGTGCGAAGCGCCGTGCACGAGTCGTCCGCGCAGGTTGCCAGAAATCCCACCCGGGTCAGTCACCAGCGCTTTGAGTCCGCTGAGGTTTTGGGCCCGGAGCTTCTCGAGTTCGGATTCGGGGAAGCTCGGGGTCAGCACCACTTCCGCGAGCAACGACAGGGCCGTGGCACTGTGTTTCGTGAGGCTGGAAGCGAAGGCGCCGGTCGCACTGGTGGACAGGCGAGCGCCGATGAAGTCTACGGCTTCGTCGATTTCAGCCTTCGACCGCGTGCGCGATCCCGCACGTAGGAGGTCTCCTGCCATACGGGAAGCCCCAGCCTTCGGTCCTTCGGGCATGGGGACGAAATCAAGGGTCAAGCTCCAAGAGACCTGCGGGATGCTGTGGTCTTCCACGACGATCACGGTGAGGCCGTTTTCCAGTTTTTCGACGTGGGATTTGCCGATGGTGATTTCCGGCGCGGGACCGGGCTGGGGTGCACGTGACCGGTCGATTTGGGCAGAAAGCACGCCGCCCCACGCGCAGGCGAGCAAGAGGAGTGAGGTAGGCTTCATGGCTGGGCAGGTTGCTGGAGGAAGTACAGGGTAACGCGCTGCTCGGGCGTATAGTAGGTTTTTGCGACGCGCTGGATGTCCGCGGGCGTCACCGCGAGGTAGCGGTCGACTTCGGTGTTGATCAACTCGGCGTCTCCGAAGTACATGTGGTAGTTCGCCAGCGACTCTGCGATGCCCGCGACGGAACTGTTTGCGGTGACGAATTCGGTTTCGATTTGGTTCTTCACCTTTTGCAATTCGCGTTCGTCCACGGCGGTGGTTTGCAAGCGCTGCACCTCGTCGTTGATGGCCGTTTCGACGGTTTTCGGGTCGACACCCATGTTGACCAGGGCGTAGGCGAGCGTGAGTCCGGGATCCTCGAGGGAGAAGTTGAAGGCGCCGCAGTAGAGCGCGGTTTGGTCTGCATCCACCACGCGCTTGTTCAGGCGGCTCGATTCGCCCCCGCTGAGCAACTGGTTGAGCACCGCGACGGCATAGAAGTCATCGCTGCCTTGTTCCGGGATGGGATAGGCCTGCACCACCATGGGGAGGGCGTCTTTGCCGAAGACGGTATCGCGGACTTCGCCCGAGCGCCGCGGCTCACGGATTTCCGGCCGGGGAATCGGGCGGGTTCCGCGAGGAATGTCGTTGAAGTACTTCTCGATCAACTTGCGCGTCTTTGCCGGATCGAGGTCACCGGCGATGGAAAGCACCGCGTTGTTCGGAACGTAAAACGTCCGGTAGAATTCCATGAACTCCTCAAAACTCGCGGCGTTCAAGTGGTCCATCGAACCGATCGGGGTCCAACGGTACGGGTGCTCGCGGTACGCCGCCTCCATGGTCTTCGGGAGCAGCATTCCATACGGCTGGTTGTCATAGCGTTGGCGCTTTTCCTCCTTCACCACTTCCCGCTGCGTCTCGATGCCGATGGGCTCAATTTTTGCATGCAGCATGCGTTCGCTTTCCAGCCAAAGTCCGAGCTCCAACTGGTTCGACGGGAGCAACTCGTAGTAGAACGTGCGGTCTTGCGTCGTGTTTGCATTCAGCGCGCCTCCCGCACCTTCGACGTAGCTGTCGAATTCCCCGCGGTCGATGTGCTGCGAGCCCTCAAACAGGAGATGCTCAAAGAAATGCGCCATGCCCGTGCGCTGAGTGGACTCGTTCTTCGAGCCGACGTGGTACATGACGGTTACGGCGACGATGGGGGTGCTGTGGTCCTCGTGGAGGATGACGTGGAGGCCGTTTGCCAAATCGAACTCGACGTACTGGACCTTCGGCGTTTGGGCCCACACGAGGCCGTTCGCACCGAGCAAAAGCCCCGAAAGGAGGAGGGTTGAGCGCATGGAGCGGGAAGTTGTGCGCGTGAAGATACGGCAAGCGGCGGGGCACGGGTCCTATCTTTCGCCCCGTGAAAACGGCAACAATCGGAAGGGACGGCTGGTCCGTCGAGCAGGTGTGGGAGGCGGTGGACGGCGCGGTGCACGTCGAGCTCGGTCCGTCGGCCCGTCAGGCCATTCAGGCCGCCCATGCGGTGGTGCGTGCCCGGTGTGCGGAGGGGCAGGCCGTGTACGGCGTGAACACCGGCTTCGGCGACCTGGCTTCGGTGCGGATTGCGGATGCAGACTTGGCGGACTTGCAGCGTCGGCTGCTCGTTTCCCATGCCTGCGGCGTAGGCGAGCCGGCCCCGGCGCGCATCGTGCGTACCATGCTGCTGCTGAAAGTCATCGGATTGTCGCGTGGCTACAGCGGTGTGGCGGTGGAGACGGTGGAGTTGCTGCTGAAGTTTTTTCAAGAGGACGCGCTGCCGGTCGTGCCATCGCAGGGATCGTTGGGGGCGAGTGGGGATTTGGCACCGCTTGCGCACCTCGCACTGCCGCTGATCGGGGAGGGGGAGGTCGTGGTGGGGGGCGTGCGCCGTCCTGCGCGGG
>CAMCYM010000183.1 GCA_945883885.1 Chryseobacterium gleum | reverse complement strand
CGCGCAAGGTCGGTGAAAGAGGTGTAGAGCGGGACCGGAGCCATGCGGATGGCATCCGGTTCGCGCCAATCGGCGACCACGCCGGAGGCCGTCAGTCGGTCGAACATGGCGCGGCCTCCGGGGATGGCGAAGGAAATTTGGCAGCCGCGGGCTTCGGGATCGGTCGGGGTGAACAGGGTGATTGCGACGCCGGAGGCGGCTGACACCCGGTGCAAGAGGGCCTCGAGTTCAGCGGTCAACCGCAGGCTGCGCGCACGCAACGCCGGCATCCCGGCCTCGAGGAAGAGGTCGAGGCTGACTTTGTGCACGGCCATGTTCAGCACGGGTGCATTCGAAAGTTGCCACGCGCCGGCATCGGGCATCGGGACGAAATCGGGCTCCATCAGGAAGCGACGGGACGTGTCGTGGCCCCACCAGCCTTCGAACCGCGGGAGGTCGGTGCGGCCGTGGAAGCGCTCGTGGATGTAGTAGCCGGCGACGGCGCCAGGCCCCGAATTCAGGTACTTGTAGCTGCACCAGCAGGCGAAGTCCACGTCGTCGTCGTGCAGCGACAACGGCACGTTGCCGATGGCGTGGGCGAGGTCGAAGCCGCATCTGGCGCCGACGGCGTGGGCGGCTGCAGCGATGCGCCGCAGGTTGTGGCGGACGCCTGTGAAGTAGTGGACGCCGCCGATGAGAACCGTGGCGAGCGTGTCACCGGCGTCGGCGATGGCCGCTTCGAGGTCCTCGGTGCGCAGAAAGTGCTCGCCTTCGCGGGGAGCCACTTCGATGAGGTCGCGGGCGGGATCTCCGCCGTGGAAGCGGATTTGGCTTGCCAAACCATACCGGTCGGAGGGGAACGCCTTCGCCTCCATCAGGATTTTGCGGCGCGTTCCGGTGGGATTGTAAAAGGTGGCGAGCAGCAGGTGCAGGTTGACGGTCAAATTGTTCGCCGCCACGACCTCGCTTTCCTTCGCTCCGGTCAGGTGTGCGAGGCCTTCGGCGAACCGCTCGTGGTAGGGCAGCCACGGGTTGCGCGCGTGGAAATGCCCTTCGACGCCCAGCCGTGCCCAATCTTCGAGTTCCACCGCGATGGCCTCGGCTGCTCCGACGGGCTGCAGGCCTAACGAGTTGCCGCACAAATAGATGCAGTCCTTCCCTGCGTGCTGTGGGATGTGAAACCGTGCGCGAAACCGGCTCAAAGGGTCGGCGGCATCGAGCAGCGCCGCGCGCTCCAGGGTCAAAACGTCCTCCATGGGTTGCGAAGTTCGCTACAAGGAAGGCTGATTTTTACGTACTTCGGCGCGAACCTCTTCCTGAAATTCCCATGAAACGACTCCTCATTTTTGCCTTGGTGGGCGGTGTGACGCTGTGGTTTTGGCAATTCCTCAGCTACGCCATCGTGAACCTCCACGAGCCCGCCTCGCGGTACACGCCGATGCAGGACGAAATCCTCGCGGCCCTTGCGCCGTTTGCGCTCGAGCCCGGCCAGTACTACCTGGGCCAACCCTCCCCGGAGGAGGTCGCTTCCGGAGGTTGGGATGCCGCGAAATACCAGGGCAAACCGTGGGCCATGCTCCATTGGGAACCGGTGAAAGACAGCAACATGGTGATGCCCATTGTGCGCAGCATCCTCATCTGCATACTCACGGCGGGGTTGTTCTACGCCTTGGTGCGCCGCCTGCGCAACCCGTCACCGGTCAACGGATGGACGGCTGGGGTCGGCGTAGGCCTCATCGGGTACTTCTTCATTCCGTACTCGGATTTCATTTGGTTTCAGACCCCCGGCATCGTCGCGCACCTGATCGATGCGGTGGTGCCGTGGTCGCTCGTGGGACTGCTGGCCGGGAAGATGGCAAGCCGGGAGGGGTGAGGCGACGCTTCGCGTCGAGAGGGCGCCTGCTTCGCAGGCTAGAGGCGACGTTTCGCGTCGAGAGGACGCGGCTTTGCCGCTTTCAGGATTCCGGAATGGAGATTCCCTCGACGGACGTTCTCCCCTCCACACTCCACACTCAACCCAGTCCCCTCAACCCTCGGGCGCAAAGCGCACCCTCACTCCCGCGGCAAAGCCGCGTCCCCTCACTCCCGCGGCGAAGCCGCGCCTCATCCCGCAAACCGGATGTTGAGTTCGGAAATCCACCCTGAAATACCGTCGTACGCTGTGGTGGTGAGGAGGTGGAGGTGGTCGACGGCGGCGGTGGGGGTGCCGTGCGCGACGTAGGCCCAGCAGGCGCCGAAGACCAGGAGGAGGGCGGCGGGGAGGAAGAGGACGGAAAAGAGCCGGTGGGCGGCTTTGAAGTCGGTTTGGGCCGGGTGGATTTCGCGGGCAGAGGAGGCCATCTCGCCGCCGAGGAGTGCGGCGAGGAGCAGCTGGGTGGTGGAAGGAGACAACCCGGCCGCAGCCACACCGACGCAGGAAGCGAGCCACAGGAGCGGAGTGAAGTAGGGTGTCAAGAAAATCAGCCAATTGCCGGGCCCTTCGAACGTGGCCACGCCGTTGCCGTCGGCGCCTGCGCGCAGTCCTTGGACGCGGTGGAAGGTGAGCCACGCAAAGACGACGTGGACGAGTTCGTGCTCCATCGTGGCGATGAACCTGCCGACGGCGGTGCGTGTCCAGAAAAACCCGCCCACGACGGCGCCTGCAGCGGCAGCGGCCCATGTGGGCAAGGCGTGTGCGGAGAAGGCGGGAATCAGGGCCTGCCACGTGGCCAGGGCGAGCCAAGGAAGGCCCGCAACTGCACAGAGTGCAAGGGGCCATTTGAGGACATTGAGCACCGTGTTGACGGCGACTTTCATCCCGCCGAAGCTACGACGCGGAGGGGTGCGCCGGGCGTATCTTTGGACCACTGAAATCCTGCCAAACCATGCAGCACACGAGCTTCGCCACGCGCCACAACGGCCCTCGCACGAGCGACCACGCGCACATGCTCCGCACCATCGGGGTCTCTTCGGTTGCGGAACTCATTGATTTGACGGTGCCTGCGAGCATCCGCCTGCGCGAACGGATGGAGCTGTCCCCCGCTTTGACGGAGGCGGCCTACCTCGACCACGTGCGGGAGCTCGCCACGCAAAACCGCGTGATGAAGACGTACATCGGCATGGGCTACCACCCGGTCGAGGTGCCGTCCGTGATCCGCCGGAACGTGCTGGAGAATCCGGGCTGGTATACGGCGTACACGCCGTACCAAGCGGAGATCGCGCAGGGCCGCCTCGAGGCGCTGCTGAATTTCCAAACCCTGGTCTGCGACCTCACCGGCATGGACGTCGCAAACGCGTCGCTGCTGGACGAAGGGACGGCTGCGGCCGAGGCGATGGCGATGCTGTTCGCTTCGCGTCCGAAGGAGGTCGAACGGGCCGGTGCGGTGAAGTTCCTTGTGGTCGAGAAGGTATGGCCGCACACGCTCGACGTGGTGCGCACCCGGGCGCAGTACATCGGGGTGGAAGTGGTGGTGGCGCCGCGGAGGGTGTGGGACGAGCTCTGTGACGGGGTGTTCGGGGCGATGCTGCAGGTGCCGGATGCCGACGGGACGGTGGAGGATGCGGAGGATGTGATCGCGGCCTTGCGCGAGCGGTCGATTGCGACGGTGGTGGCGACCGATCCGATGGCGCTGGCGCTGCTGAAGTCGCCCGGCGCAATGGGCGCTGACGTGGCGGTGGGCAGCACGCAGCGGTTCGGGGTGCCCATGGGGTACGGCGGGCCGCACGCGGCTTTCTTCGCAGCCCGCGACCAGTACAAGCGCAACTTCCCGGGCCGGATCATCGGGGTTTCGAAGGACCGTCTCGGAGCGCCCGCGTTGCGCATGGCGCTCCAAACCCGCGAACAGCACATCCGCCGCGACAAAGCCACTTCGAACATTTGTACGGCACAGAGCCTGCTGGCGGTCATGGCCTCGATGTACGCGGTCTGGCACGGTCCCGCCGGGATTCGGGGGATCGCAGAACGCATCCACGGTGCGGCGCGGACGCTCGATGCCGCCCTGCGCGCGAACCGCGCCTTCGTCCAAGTGAACCCGCGCTATTTCGATACGTTGCGGATCCGTGTGGAAGAGGGCCCGGACGGCGTGGCGTCCTTGCGGGCACGTGC
>CAMCYM010000182.1 GCA_945883885.1 Chryseobacterium gleum | reverse complement strand
AAAAAGAACGCCGAGGAGTTGAATGCCGTCCATGGGAAGGGAGGGGATGAGGTTGAGGTTGAGGTTGAGATTGAGATTGAGGGTGAGGGGTGAGGGGGTGGGGTTGGGTTAGGCGGGGGTGGCGAGGAGGGTGTTGCCGTCGATGCCGGTGACGATGACTTCACGGGTGTCCGGGGGAAATGCGCTGCCCGACTGAGGACGTACGCGCCACACGTCGCCGTCGATGCGGCATTCGGCATAGCCAGCTTCGGGCCGGAACGCTTCTGTCAGGGCGACCTGCTTGCCGATGAGGGCTTCGACACCGCTTGCGAAGCCGCCCGCACCCATGAACCGCTTCAGGGCCAGGGGGCGCAGTGCAAAGAAGGAGATGGCGCCGAGGAGGGCTGCGGCCACGGTTTGGCCCGCAAGCCCGACGCCCAGGGCGGCGGCAAGGGCACCCCCCACGGCCGCGACGCCGAGGCAAGCCAGCACAAACCCGGAGGTAAACACTTCAAGCACAAACAGCAACAGGGCTCCTACGGCCCAAAAGTGCCACACTTCCATGTGCGGAAGTTAGCCGTTTCGTCGCACCTTCCGGCCATGAACTGCATTTTCATTGCTGCCTGCACGTTGGCACTTTTCGGGACCGCATGTGGAGTGAAATCTACTGAAAAAGAGGAAATTAGGGAGTGGTCGATTGCCATCCACGGTGGCGCAGGCTACTTCGGGGAAGAGGACTACACCCCCGAAGAGCAAGCCGCATACCGGGCTTCGCTCCAGCGGGCGCTGGATTGGGGGAAAACGGCATTGGAAGCCGGTGAGCCGGCGCTGGACGTGGTCGAAGGAGTGGTGGCCCTGTTGGAAGATGATTCGCTGTTCAACGCGGGCCGCGGTGCAGTGTTTACCGCCGAAGGCACGCACGAGCTCGATGCGTCCATCATGGACGGCCGGGATCGTCGGTGCGGCGCAGTGACGGGCGTGAAGGGCGTAGCGAATCCGATCCGTGTGGCCCGGCTGGTCATGGACTCAACGGAACACGTGTTTCTCAGCGGTGCGGGGGCAACGGCGTTTGCCCGCAGCCAAGGCGTCCCGGAGGTCCCCGACGCGTACTTCGACACGGAAAAGGCGCGTCAGCGGTATGAGAAGGCGCGGGCCGACGACAAGCATGGCACGGTAGGTTGCGTGGCGCTGGACCGCTACGGCCATGTGGCCGCTGCCACTTCGACGGGCGGGATGACGCTCAAGCGGTGGGGCCGCATCGGAGACAGTCCGGTGGTGGGGGCGGGCACGTGGGCGGACGATCGGTCGTGTGCCATTTCTGCAACGGGTTGGGGCGAGTTTTTCATTCGCAGTGCTGTTGCGCATGACATCCATGCTCGCGTGATGTATGCGAATGATAAGCTTGTGGATGCTGCGGATGCAACGATGGGGGAAGTCGGCAAGCTCGGAGGCGATGGCGGCGTAATCGGGGTGGACCGCACCGGCAAGGTGGTCTTCGCGTTCAACTCGGGCGGAATGTTCCGGGCGTTCGCACATGCTGGCGGATCCTCCGGGGTATTCATGTTCGGGGAGGAAGGAGGAGGGAAGAAGGTGGAGTACTGAGGTTGAGGTTGAGATTGAGATTGAGATTGAGATTGAGATTGAGGTTGAGATTGAGGTTGAGTGCGGCTGCGCCGCGCCAAACGCAGGAACTGGGCCGAATTCAGAGCGCGGAGAGCAGGTCGTGGATGCGGGCGACTTGGGGAACGAGGGCGTCGCCCGGATTGTTCAGGATGCGGTAGGTACAGCGGAGCAGGCGGTCCGCGTCCTGCATTTGGCGCGCAGCCCGGGCACGAACCGCTTCGAGTGAGCTCCCATCGCGCTGTGCGGCCCGGGCGAAGCGAATCTCCTCTTCCGCCACGACGCACACCACCGCCACGCAGCCGCGGTCGGAACCGCTTTCGAACAGGATCGCGGCCTCGCGCATCACATACGGGACACGCCCCGCGTGGCGCTGAGCGAATAGCTCAAACGCCTCTGCCACAGCTGGATGCACAATGGAATTCAGGGTGCTCAACGCCGTGTCATCGGAAAAGATGCGCGCCGCGAGAACGGTGCGGTTGACCCCAATGGGTGTGAGAATTCCCGGCCCGAAGGCCTCGGCCACGGCCTTCCGAACGTCCTGGCTCGTGGCGTAGAGCTCCTTCGCCACGGCGTCCGCATCGAACACCGGGACCCCGAACGCCTTGAAAATGCGCGCAACGGTGCTTTTGCCGGCACCGATGCCACCGGTCAAGCCGACCGCGGGAGGGGGTGTGGAAAACTCCATCTCGGGGGAAAGTTCCGAAACCCCCGGCGAGATTCCTTCCTTTGCAGCATGGCTCATCTGATTGCCCCCTCCATGCTCGCCGCCGACTTTGCGAACCTCGAACGCGACGTGCGCGCGGTCAATGCCTCGGAGGCGGATTGGTTCCATTTGGACATCATGGACGGCGTATTCGTCCCAAACATCAGCTTCGGGATGCCGGTGGTCGAAGCCATTGCGCGGCACGCGGAGAAGCCGCTGGATGTGCACCTGATGATCGTCGATCCGGATCGGTATTTGGGGCACTTCGCACGCCTCGGGGCACATGTCTTGACGGTTCACTATGAGGCGTGTACCCATCTGCATCGCACGCTGACAGCGATCCGGGAGCTGGGCATGCAGGCTGGGGTCGCACTCAACCCGCACACGCCCACGTCCGTGCTAGAGGATGTAGTGGACCGGATCGACCTCGTGTGCTTGATGTCTGTGAATCCGGGGTTTGGGGGCCAAACCTTCATCCCGCGCACCCTCACCCGTACCGCCGAAGTCCGGGCACTCCTTGATCGCAACGGCAGTTCAGCACGGCTCGAAATCGACGGCGGCGTCACCGCAGCGAATGCGGGCGAGCTGCTCCACCACGGCGCGGACGTGCTCGTCGCCGGCTCCGCCACCTTCCGCGACGGCCGGCCCGCCGAGGCCATCGCCGAGTTGAAGCACATCGGCTCACAGCATTGACGTGGAACCGAAGCTGCACCGCTACGAAGTCCAGGTTGAATGGACCGGAAACCTAGGGATTGGTACGTCGTCGTACGAAGGCTACACGCGGGACCACCGGCTCATAGCACCGGGCAAAGAAGCGCTGGCATGCTCCGCTGATCCAGCGTTTCGGGGGGATCCATCGCGCTACAATCCCGAAGAGCTGTTCATCGCTTCCATCGCGTCCTGCCACATGCTCTGGTACCTTCACCTCTGCGCGGATGCAGGCGTGCGGGTACTGGCCTACGAGGATCGCCCCACGGGCATTTTATCAGAATCGGGCATGCAGGCCGGGGAATTGACGGTAGTTGCACTTCATCCGAGGGTAGAAGTAGAACGGGAGTCTGAAGTGGAGACAGCAAGAGCCTTGCACGAACAAGCACATGCACTTTGTTTCTTAGCGCGCTCTGTGCGCACCCCCATTCGCATTGAACCGCTTGTGGTTGTGCGGCCATCCATGTAATCCCTCGGGGAGCAGCTGAATCAAACTCAGGGTTCAATCTCAGCCGTCAAATCTTCTGTCAGCAGCGACGTGCACACGGGCTCGAGCTCGTCGTACGAACCGGATTTCACCGTGCATTTTCCTTTGAAGTGCACCAGGACCGCGCACTGCTCCGCTTGGATGGGGTCGTGCTTGCAGTACCGCATCAAACAATCGATGACGTGGTCAAAGGTGTTGTGGTCGTCGTTGTACAGCACGATGTGCCAGCCTTCGGACACTTCCGTGAGCTCGAGGACTTCAACTTCTGTTTCAGGTGCAGCGGTGGAGCAAGCGACGCGCATGGCCTTCGAAAATACGGCAGTGGATGGAAATTTCAGGGAAAGAACATCTTCCGTGTCGCGGTTGTTGTGTACGAAATGCAGCGCGAAACATGGATACAGCAGGGACCGTGGTGTTTGCGCGAGGTCGGGAGTGGCCCGATCTCGAGACGGCGTTAGGCGAAGTGGGCTTTGCCATCGTACTTGCAGGACCCGCGGAAGGGCCTGTGGCGGACGTTTTGAAACAAAGCACAGACAGTGCGACGGTTGTGCGGGCACTGGAAGATTCAGGAGCGCCCGAGCAGCCGCTTGACCACTTCTACACAAAAGTGGGCAACAAATTGCGCCGGGTAGAAGCAAAGGACATTCGGTACATCGAGGTGGA
>CAMCYM010000181.1 GCA_945883885.1 Chryseobacterium gleum | reverse complement strand
GGGTGTTTCCGGCGCAGTCGCATTTCCCGGTGGGGATGCCGCTACAGCCGCATGCATAGACCGCTCCGGGCCCGTTGCAGACCCCGCAGGCGTCGAGTGCTCCGACGCAGGGGTCGACGCTGTCGCAGACTCCATCACTGTCCCCATCGGCTGCACACGTGCCGCCGCAGACGCCGAGCGCATCGAGCACGTTCCCGGCACAGTCGCAATCGCCGGCCGGGATGCCGCTACAGCCGCATGCATAGACCGCCCCAAGCCCGTTGCATACGCCGCAGGCGTCGAGCGCGCCCACGCAGGGATCGACGGTATCGCAGACGCTGTCGTGGTCGGTGTCGCCATCAACGACAGATCCGCCGGAGCAGAAGTCGCAGCCTGTGGCAAAGACGCAGGAACCGTCGGCATCGGTGGCGGCGGCATTGAAGTTGCACGCTGCAGCGGAAATACACCCTGGAACTTCATTGACATTGCAGACCCCGTCGTTGTCGGTGTCGCCATCGGCGACGGATCCGCCGGAGCAGAAGTCGCAGCCGGAAGCAAAGATGCACGAGCCGTCGGCATCGGTCGCGGCGGCGTTGAAGTTGCAGGCGGTCGCAGACATGCACCCTGGTACCTCATCGATGTTGCAGACACCGTCGTTGTCGGAATCGCCATCGACCACGGCACCGCCTGAGCACGTATCGCAGCCGGAGGCGAAGAGGCATGAGCCGTCGGCATCGGTCGCGGCGGCGTTGAAGTTGCAGGCCGACGAGGAAGTGCAGCCGGGAATTTCGTTCGCGTTGCAGACGCCGTCGTTGTCGGAATCGCCATCGGCGACGGCCCCACTCGAGCAGAAGTCGCAGCCGGTGGCGTAGAGGCAAGAGCCGTTCGAAAGGTTGGCGGTCGGGGAGTAGTTGCAGGCGGCGGGGTCGGTGCACCCGAGGTAGGTTTGGCACACGTTCTCAAGGACCACCGAGTACGAAAGCGTGATGCCAGCGGAACTCGTCCAGCCGTTGTACATGGAAATCGTCCACGTGCCGGCGCCATCAAGGCCGAGGCCGCTGAAGTCGAGGGTAGCGGTGTATGTGCCAGCCGCCGAGGTTTCCCAACTCGCTGGCCAACTCAGTCCCGATACCGTGCAACTCGGGTAGGTGGCATCGTAACCGCCGAATTGCATGCAGGTTCCGGTGGGGTCTTGGATGACGAAAAGCAAATCTGCTGGCCAACTTTGGGTATCGCCATTTGCATGGCCCCATGTTGCCGTTACAGTTGCGGAGAGGAGGGAGCCCAATGCGGACGTGGAAACCCCGCCGCCGTTCAACGCCAGCAAGGTCAAGCCCGTCCGTGAAACGGTTTTTGAACACCCGCACGCATGCCCCGCCGGAGGATAGACGCATCCGCCGTCGTCGACAAGCGCTGCGGGATCGTAATTGCAGGCGTCCGCATCGGTGCAGCCGTCGCACGTCGAGTTGTTCCCTCCGCAGACGCCGCAGGCATCGAGGACAAAGGCGCACGAGCCATCGTCCACCACAGCGTCGGCGGAGTAGTTGCAGGCCGCCGGATCAGTGCAGCCGTAATCCCCGCAATTTGTGTCGGTTGCTACACACGAGGCGTAGCATGAGGCCAAGCCTGCGGTCACCGAGGGGTCGATCGCGTAGGTGACGCACGTGGGGTGGAAGGTGAGGTTGACCGAACCGCCCGCGATGGCATGGCAATAGCTCATGATGGTCCCTACCTGTGCCACCGGTGGACCGCTTCCGCACGATCCCTCATATGTGTAGCAATGGTCTATCGGCCCTCCGGGCCAACCGCACCAATGCGTGTGGTTCGATCCGAAGTTGTGTCCGAGTTCGTGGGCGACCACGTTGAGGTTCCAGCTGTACACCCCCACCGGGTAGGTTGAGCCACCGTCGAGGTTCGCAGAAAAACCGACCCCGTACGCGGCGGAGTACGCATTGCATGCCACGCCCACATAGGCGATGCCACCGGTCCCGGTATTCAAGCGGCGCGTGAGGAGGTGCGCGAAATCGCGCTGAATGCCAGAGAGGTCCGGGTTGTTCAACCAGGTCGTGCGAAACGATTCGAGCATTCCATTCGCATTGTTCGCAAACGCCGCATAGGGGTCGGGCGTTTCCCACACGTGGACGAAGGAGGCGGCGAGGTTGACCAAATCATCCAAATCCGTCAAGTAGATCTCATTCACTCCGGCGAGCATGGCCAGGGCCCACTCGACAGCGGCATTGCAGTCGCCTCCGAAGCTCGAAACCGTGAATGCGTCAATGTCCAGCGCGATCTCCACACAGCCAGCAGTGGACCTGCTCCCCGCAGCACGCGGAGGGCGCCGCACCGGACGCCGCTCCTGCAAGGCCTCCTCCGCCGCTTCAGTGGCGCAGGAAAACGTCAGGTCGTGGTTCGCATCGGCCACCCGAAAGAAGACGTGCTTCCCCCCGCGAACGGGCGAGAGCTCGAACTGCTCGCCCCCGATGCGAAACGTCCCCACGGCCCGGTCCTCCAGCAGCACGAGCGTCCCACTCGCCCCGGCCGTCCGCACGCGGTACGCAACCAGGCGCGGCGTGTACCGCTCGCGGCGAAACCCGTCCCGCCCGGTCCGCCCCACTTCCAGGTCAGCCGTCCACGCCTCAAACCGCTCCAGCGCGAGCACAAGCGTATCGCCCGCGAGCCCGGGCAGCTCCACCTCCAGTATGCGGGGCCGTTCAGCCCGCACCCCCTCAAACGCCCCCCACTCCAGCTCCAGCCCCACTGCGGCCTCGGCGGTTCGGGTAGGCCGGTCCACCGAATCCAACGCTGCCCGTTGCATCCATCGGACGGGAGCGGTTTGGGCCATAACAGAGCCTGGAGCGCATAACGCTACCACCAAGTAAACGGCCACTTGGATGAACAGCAGGTTCGAACGGCTCATATGAAAAGATACGCACGAATGTGATTTGCCGGTTACCCGGGTCCGCAATTCATGCCGAAGGAAGAAAGAAGGACGAGTAAATCGGCTACGTTCGTCGCCCCATCCTCGTTCGCATCTCCAGAACATGGGGGCACGGTGCAGCCGAAGTCACCCAGATACAATAACACATCTTGCACGGTCACTGTTCCGTCATCGTTCAAATCTCCCGGGCAAGCGATGCAGGAGCTGAAATCACATAGGCCACTTTCTATAGTGGCACCTGGATCGTAATTGCACGCCTGTACATCGGTGCAACCTACGCAGGTGAGGAATTCACAACTGCCATCATCTTGAGTGGCATTGAACAAAAAGTTGCAGGCTGCGGGATTTGTGCAGCCGATGCAGCTCGAAAACTCGCATGTGCCGTTGTCTATGGTGGCGGAGGGCGAGTAGTTGCATGCTTCTAGGGCTGTGCATCCCATGCAGGTGGTATACTCGCACGAGCCATCGTCGGAAGTGGCCGGAGGGAAGAAATTGCATGCATTTGGGTCAGTACATCCGCTCGGATTCAGAGCAACGCACAAATTGTAGAGCCAAACTTGTGCAGCAACTCCCACCTCGGGTGAAAAGGACCACCCGTTCAAGATGCGAATGGTCCAAACTCCGCTCCCAGTGGGTTGGGCGTACAACGTAACCGATGCACTGTAGTTCCCGCTCGCAGTGGAATTCCAGGACATGGGCCAGTTTCCCGCACTGGCACAATTCGTGGGCACGTCGAATCCTCCGACGCGAAGGCAGGTTCCATCAGGAGCCTCGAGCAACAAGGCCAAATCCCGCGGGCGCATCGAGGAACCGGTGGGATTTGAGAACTGGATGAGTACCGTTGCCGATGCGAGGTAACCCACGCCGGCCAAGGGGACGCTGATCGATTCGCCCCCGCTCAGGGATGCCGATAGGGGAATAAAGGCAACACAGGAACAGGGACCGCCGCCGGGGGCGAAGAAGCAGGAGCCGTCGTCGATGGTGTTTTGTGGTTCGTAGTTGCACGCTGTCGGAACCGTGCAGCCCACACAGCTGGAACCGTCGCCGTTGCAGACCCCACAGATGTCCCAATCTGCACAAGTTCCATTGTCAACTTCTGCTTCGGGGTCAAAGTTGCAGTACGTCGGGTCGGTGCATCCGTACACTTGGCAGTTCGTTTCGAATGGAGCACAAGCGCCGAGGCAGGCGGCACTGTTCACACCCGGGATGAGGGCGTGGATCTCGCAGGTAGGGTGAAAAACCAAATCCACCGAACCACCGGAAATGGCATGGCAATAGCTCATGATGGTTCCCTGGGAGGGGACGGGTGTGTCATTCCCACCGCAGGTGCCCTCGT
>CAMCYM010000180.1 GCA_945883885.1 Chryseobacterium gleum | reverse complement strand
TGTGGAGCTGGGCATCTGCTTCGGCAAGCGGTCGACGGCCGACCAGTGGCGCATGGGGGCCCTGCCGTGGTGGGGATTGATCGACCTTGTGCGCTCAGAAGCGGCGTATACCGGACCAAGGGACTGGACGAAAACGAAGAAAAGCGGCATCCGCGAGTGGTCAGAGTCCATCCTGTGGGCGGTGATCGTGGCGAGCGTGGTACGTACGTTGTTGTTCGAGGCCTTCACCATCCCGACGGGTTCGATGGAAGGCAGCATGCTCGTGGGCGACTACTTGTATGTGAGCAAAACGGCTTACGGGGCCAAACTTCCCCAAACCCCGCTCACCATTCCCTTCATGCACAACGTCGTTCCCGGAACGATGATTCCGAGCTATGTGGAGGCGTTTTCCCTGCCCTTCAGCCGCATTCCCGGCACGCGGGGCGTGCAGCGGTACGATGCCGTGGTGTTCAACTTTCCGCACGGCGACACGATCGTGGTTGACACGGAACTCGCCGGGCACGACTACTATGCCATCCTCCGGCGCGAAGGCATCGCGGCTGCGGGCAATGACCTCGAAGCATACTCGGCCGATCCAGAGCGGTTCAATGCCATGGCCCGCTCGGCCTTGGACGGGCGGTTTGGCCTGCGTCAGCGGCCCATCGACAAAGAGGAGAATTACGTGAAGCGCTGCGTCGGCTTGCCCGGAGAAACGCTTGAAGTGCGTGATCGACAAGTGTTTATCGATGGGAAGGCCGTCGAGTCGCCCGCGGACCTTCAGTTCGAATACGAGGTGACGTTCACGAACCAAATGAACGCCAAGCGCGCCGTGGATGCGCTGGAACTCACCCATGTAGACCTGGGCCCTGCCACCTTGAACGGCGAACGTGTGGTTGCGGTGCTCGCCCTGACCGATGCGGAAGTCCAAGCCCTCGAGGGCGGCTCGCTGGTCGAGTCCATCCGCCGGGTCGATGTCAGCAGCCGGCGCGGCACCCTGGAGATGTTCCCGAACGTAGCCAGCGAAGAATTCGACACCTGGGACCCGGACCATGTGGGTCCCATATTAATCCCCCAACGCGGCCTGCAGGTGCGCCTCGATGCCCGCAACCTCGCGTTGTACCGCCGCGTCATTTCCGTCTACGAAGGACACCGCCTCGAGCAGCGGCCGGACGGGGTGTATGTGGACGGATTGCGCACAGACACGTACACCTTCGGACAGGACTACTACTGGATGATGGGCGACAACCGGCACCGATCGGCGGATTCGCGGATGTGGGGCTTTGTGCCTGAAACGCACATCGTGGGGCGTGCGTCGTTCATTTGGTTCTCCCGCATGAACGCTGCCCAGCACGGCGAAGCCAAGGTCCGCTGGGACCGCGTCTTCCGGTTCGTCGAATGACGCCCGCGGCCCTTCCGCTGTGCCCGTTTCCGCCGGTGCATTGGTGGGCAGCCGCAGCCCAGGGAGGCCTCATCGACGTGCGCGAACGGTGGGTCAAAGGTTCTGCTCGGAACCGCTGCCTGCTCGCGGATGCCCGGGGGGCCTTTTACCTCACCGTTCCGGTGGTGCACCCCGGTGATGCCGCGGTGGAGGATGTGCAGATCTCAGGGCACGTTCCCGCGGTGAAGCTGCTGCGGACGGTGGAAACCGCCTACCGTTCCGCGCCTTTTTACGACCAAATCGCCTCGGAGCTGCAGCCGCTTCTGAACGACCGGCTGCGAGAAGGTGCGCCGCTCGGCGCGCTGTCCTCGGCCTGCCTCGCGTGGACTTCGGTGTGGCTTGGGGTGGCCGTTCCGGCCGCGGCGACCGCTCCGTTGCCTTGGGTTTGGGACGGCGTGGATCTGCGAGGTCGCCGGGCGCTCGAGGTTCCCTCCTCTCCCGCCGTGCCCTATCCCCGCATCTTCATGGACCGGGTGCCTTTTCCGCAAGGGTTGTCCGTGCTCGACGCCTTGTTCCACCTCGGACCGGCGGTGGGTGACGTACTTTCGCAGCATGGAGCATCCCACGACGCTGTTAGAGCGGACTCCCCTGCACGCTGAGCACGTGCGGGCGGGCGCGAAGCTGGTTCCCTTTGCGGGCTACGACATGCCTGTCACCTATGCGGGGCTGGTGGAAGAACACCATGCGGTGAGGAACCGCTGCGGCTTGTTCGACGTTTCGCACATGGGAGAGTTCTTCCTCACCGGTCCCGGTGCGTTCGAGCTGCTTCAATATGCGACCTCGAACGACGTCTCCCGTTTGCAGCCCGGCCAGGTGCAGTACTCGTGCATGCCCAACGGCCGCGGAGGCATCGTCGACGATGTCCTCGTGTACCGCCTTGCGGCAGAGGAGTTCATGCTCGTCGTCAACGCCTCGAACCGGGCGAAAGACCTCGCTTGGTTGCAGGAACTCAACCGCTGGGATGCACACATCGAAGACCGCTCAGAAGCGTTCGCATTGCTGGCCTTGCAGGGACCTGCAGCAGCGGAGTTCTTGAGGCCCTTGACCGATGGCCCGGATCCCGGGGAATTGACCTACTACACCTTCCGGCGCGGCACGGTCTGCGGAAAGCCGGCCATCCTTTCGGCGACGGGCTACACCGGAGCGGGCGGGTTCGAATTGTACGTGGCTCCGGAAGACGCTTCGGAGGTTTGGCGCGCGCTGATTGATGCCGGGGTCCCTCCATGCGGCTTGGGCGCGCGGGACACGTTGCGGCTGGAGGCCGGGTTCTGCCTCTACGGAAACGACATCGACGACACGACTTCGCCGATCGAGGCGGGTCTCGGTTGGATCACGAAATTCACGAAGGACTTCGTCGACCGGGAACGGTTAGAGGCCCAAAAAACCAACGGCACCGACCGCATTTTGCGTGGTTTGCGTGTGCTGGACCGGGGCATACCGCGCCACGGCTACACGGTGGAGGATGCATCCGGGCGTCAGATCGGGGAAGTGACCAGCGGAACGATGTCGCCGACGCTCGGTTACGGCATCGGATTAGCCTACCTTTCCGCCGATGCTGCGGAGCTGGGCAGCCACGTGTTCGTGCGGGTGCGCAACAACGCTTTGCGTGCCGAAGTCGTGCGACCGGGGTTCCTTCCGCGGGGCTGATGTCTCTCGTGCGGTGAACGGAACCGCCATCTAATTCCCTCCTATGCACCGGGTCGAAGTGTGCTTTTCGCCTGCCGATTTTCATCTGTACGAGCAGGATTTCGAGTGCGTGGTCGTCATCGACGTGCTGCGTGCGACCTCTGCGATTTGCGCTGCGCTGGCGCACGGGGTGGACCAAATCCTGCCCGTGGGTAGCGTGGAAGAGGCCCGAACCTGGCAGGCACGCGGGGTATTTGCGGCTGCGGAGCGTGACGGCATGGTCGTCGACGGCTTCGAGCTAGGCAACAGCCCCCTTGGTTTCATCGCCCGCAAGGATGCGCTGGTCGGTAAACCCGTGGTCCTCACGACGACGAACGGCACAAAGGCCATCCGTATGGCGGAGCACAAGCGCACCGTGGTCATCGGTTCCTTGCTCAACCTCAGCGCCTTGTGCAACTTCCTCGTTGAAAAGGATGAACCGGTCTTGATCCTCGGCGCTGGCTGGAAAGACAAGTTCAACCTCGAAGACACCATCTGCGGCGGAGCCATCGTCGACCGGCTCCTCGAAACCGGCCGGTTCAAAACCGAGGAAGACAGCTCCGTGGCAGCGAAGTTCATTTACCGCTCCGCCCGCGACAACATGTTCGCCTTCCTGCGCGCTTCCTCCCACCGCAGGCGGTTGCGGAAGCTGAATTTGAATGCAGATGTAAAGTACTGCTTGACGCCAGATCAATTGGACGTCATTCCCGTGCTTCGGAATGGGGCGGTGGTGAAATTTGGCGCCGATGGACCCGGCGCACTTCCCCTTTCTACGGCGCACTGAGCTCCTGCGCTGGGCAGCCGGCGCGGCCGCCTGCGTGCTCTGCGGCGCCTGGGGATTTCCCGCCCACAAGGCCATCCATGCGGCCGCCATCCACACCCTTCCCCCTCCGCTGCACGCGTTTTTCAAACGGCATGCCGAGTTCGTCATCGAACACGCGGTAGACGCTGACCGCCGCAAGTTCACAGTGGCGGATGAGGGTCCGCGGCACTACATCGACCTCGACCGCTTGCCCGCCGATCTGCCGCGGACGTGGAGTGCCGCCTGCGACCGCCTGTGTGAAGACAGCCTGAAGGCGCACGGCATCGCACCGTTCCATGCGCCCCGGGTGTATGCTCGGCTGGTCGACGCCTTTGACCGGGGGGACGAAGTGGCGATTTTGCGGTGCGCAGTGGATTTGGG
>CAMCYM010000179.1 GCA_945883885.1 Chryseobacterium gleum | reverse complement strand
GAGGGGGTCAGCTTCGTGGGTGAACACGATCGGGCAGTCCTCGGTGCCTGTGGCATAGATTTGGCCACCCCGTCCAACGATGAGCGCAGAGGCATCGGAACCGTTGCCCGCCATGCCCTTAACCACCGTTCCCGGCTGAATCGTCAAGGCCTGACCGCTGTTGATGAACACATAGCCATCGAGCAAGTAGGTGTTCGCACAGGTCCACGTGGTCGTGCCGACGCCGGCGCCGCTGTTGTCCGTGACAACGACGGTCGGGCGCTGATTCACCGGAGGACAATTGCACTGGGCCATGGCCCGATGCATGCCTGCCACCGCGAACAGCGCGAGAAGAGGGAGCAAACGCTTCATGAGGAATGATTTGGAGGTGAGATATTCTAATTCGTCGACAAATTTGCCGCGAGACCACCGCACAGGCCGTTGTCCCCAGATGAAGGTTCAGTAAACGAAAAGCGCCTGAAAGGTTAGCGGAATGTTACCCCGCCCCGAAGGCGACCGCGAGCAGCCCACCGCCGAGCGCGGCCTTGAGCCATGCCGAGGCTGCGCGCTTGTCTTCTCGGATCACCGCACGATGGGCCAGTGCAAAGGGGAGGAGGTAAGCCGCCCACCAACCACCCCGGTCCAAGGTGTGCCAAGCCACCGCGACCAGCGGTATCCAGGTCATTGCCATCGTCCTCTGCAGCAAGCGCCACGTGCGCACCTCGCCCCACACCACCGGCAGGGTGGTGTATCCGAAGGCGGCATCCCCCGCGCGGTCTTGGAGGTCCTTGACCACTTCGCGCAACCCCGTAATCCAGGCGGAAAGCCCGGCATACAAGGAAATTCCCGCGGCAACTTCCGGCCTGGCAGCGTCCGGCCCGAAGGCAACCCAAACAGGCAATGCACCCACCGCCAGGGCGATGGCCACATTCCCACGCAGGAACCCCCGCTTGAATACCGGGGAATACAACCCCAGCAGCAGGGCCATCCCCACTGCGAACACCCCGACCCACCCATTGCCTTCTCGAAACGCCAACCAACCGGCCAGCCCCAGTCCCGCCGCCGTCAACCCCAGATGCAAGGCAAGCGCATCCCGTCGCCGCAGCACCGTCCCCACGAACGCATACCGCGGTTTGTTGATCCGGTCCTCCTTCAAGTCGAAGTAGTCATTTATCACATTGCCCCCTGCGCCGAGCAATGCGAGGGCCACCGTGGCAATCCACGCATTTGTACCGCTCCGGTGCGGTTCGCCCCACGGCTCAATCAGCCCATGGCGCACGGCCACACACCCGATGACCATCATGGCCACATTCCCCGGCCGCATGATGCGCAAACCGGCGATCCACGGGTTGCGCGTGGCCAGGCGCTCAGCCATGGCCGGCGTCGATCAAGCGCGATGCTGCCTGGGTGGTGTATGCATAATTGAATCCCGGGTGGATGGCATGTCCGGCGACTCTCCCCTCCGGGTCGAGTGCCAAATACCCCACCTGCAAATCCGCCACCGGCATCCGATCGATGATCCTTTTCACGGCTTCGCGGCACGCTTCCTCCGGATCTGCACCCTGCCGCATCAACTCCACCACGAGAAACGAACCCACCGTGCGCAGAACCGCCTCACCCAGGCCGGTCGCAGTCGCCCCGCCCACTTCGGGGTCGACGAACAAGCCCGCACCGATGATGGGACTGTCGCCCACCCGGCCGTGCATCTTGAACGCGAGTCCACTGGTCGTGCATCCGCCCGCAAGCCGACCTTCCTTATCGAGCGCGAGCAAGCCGATGGTATCGTGGTTTTCGATGTTGATGACCGGACGGTAATCCGAAGTCGTGCGCCATTCCTCCCACGCCTTCTTGCTGGACGGTGTAAGCAGGTCCACGACGGGCATGCCACATTCCCGGGCAAACCGCTCCGCACCGGCGCCGGCGAGGATCACATGTGGCGTGTCCTCCATCACCCTTCTCGCCAGAGAGAGCGGGTGCAGCACCCCTTGTACAAAGCACACCGATCCGGCCCGCCCCAGGTGGTCCATGACGCACGCATCGAGGGTGACGTACCCGTCGCGGTCGGGCATGCCGCCGATGCCGACACTGGTCCCGAGCGGATCCGCTTCGACCTTCTTCGCACCAGCTTCGACCATGTCCAAGGCACTGCCCCCCAGCGCCAAGGCCTCAAATCCCGCGGCATTCGCCTCTAGCCCGTGGTTCCATGTGCTGACCATGACCGGGGATGCTGAAGAAACACGCGCCTTTCTGCGCGTCGGCGCGGACGCATCCAGCCGCGCCAAGGCCGGTCCAAGTCCGAGCGCCCCTGCGGCCAAACCGAACCGCTTCAAAAAGGACCTACGCGTCGAGTTCATGCCCCGAAGATCGACGCGGGCGGTAGAATTTCAGCATCAACAAAGGCAAGAGCAGCATATCAAAGGCAACTGCGAGCGCAAGTGAACCGGCAATCGCTGCGCCGAGGAACACGGTACCTGCGAAATCGCTCAACGTCAGCACGGCAAACCCTGCACACAGGATTATGCTCGTCAGGATGATGGCTTTGCCCGTGGACCGATGGGTAATCCGAATGGCTTGGGGCAGAGGTGTATTCGCCGCAAGTTCAATCCGTAATCTGCTCAAAAAGTGGATGGTGTCGTCCACTGCAATGCCGAAGGCGATGCAGAATACGATGCCCGTACTCACCTTCAGATCGATCCCCGCCCAACCCATCACCCCGGCGATGGCCGCAATGGGCAAGACGTTAACCAAAACGGCGATGCCGACCACTGCCAGGCTCCGAAACATCCACCCTGCGAGCAAGGCGATGACGCCGATGGAGAGCAAAATGCCCGAGGTCAAATCCGTGGACAAGTCGGCATTGTTCAGGTCGATGAGGCGCGCTGTCCCTGTCGGATGCAGCACCAGGGAAGACCGAGGAAAGGCCGTCCGGTGCCAATCCAGCAAAGCCGCCTCCCGCGCCGCTTGCGCCCTTGCTCCATCGTCTGCCGTCCGACCGGCGATGCGAATCAGTCCTGCTTCCGGAGATGCCATCCGCGAGAGTGCCTCCTTCCCGACGCCTCGGTTGACGGAGGCGACCAGCTGCTCCACCGCCGCATCTTCGTCGGGAAGGCGCTGTGCAGATGGCGCGTCGCCGTTTTTCCAGCGGTGGGCCAGCGCGAACACCCGGCTCGGTGCGAGCACTGCGCCGACCCCTAGCCGCTCGGCGTGCGCGGCGATGGCTTCGGTTTCGCGCAGCACCTCGGGGTCGTAGGCATGCAGTGGCGCGGGGACTTCAACGGCGCACTCGAACGGGCGGACGCCTGCAAAATGGGCTTCGAAGTAGTGGAATTCGCGGCGCAACGGGTCGTCTTCGGTCAGGTCTTCCAGCAGCCGCGTGTCGACGTTTACGCGCAGGGCTCCGGTGAGCGAAAAAAGTGCAATTCCGACCGTGGCCCATCCGATGGTTCGTCCGTGCGAAAGGGTCCAACGGAACAGCCTGGAAAGGCCATGTTCCCACGTTCCGTCGCCGCCTTTTCGCTCGCGCGGTGGGGGCGGGGCAAGCACGAGCAGGGCAGGCAACACCGTAAAGGCGCACACATAGGCCACTCCGACGCCGACCGCTGTGAATATGCCGAAGTTGCGCACCGGCGGGATGGCTGCAGTGAGCAGGGTGAGGAAGCCGATGGCCGTTGTGGCCGAGGTCAAAAAGGTGGCGAGACCGACCTCCGCGTAGGTCCGTTTCAAGGCTTGGGGCGGGCTGAAGCCCGCCAAACGTTCGTCGTTGAAACGCGCCAGGATGTGCACCACATCGCTGACCCCTACCACGAACAAAATGGTGGGCATTACGACCGTCATGATGTCGATGCTCCCGCCGGCTACCTGCAGGATGCCAAGGGTCCACACCGCACTCAGCAGCACGATGCCGATGGGGGCGACGATGCCCAGCCACGAGCGGAAGGCGAAGTAGAGGATGGCACCGAGCAACAGCGTCCCTACTCCGACGAAGAGCACGAGCTCACGCTTCAACGTGCCGATGTAGTGCCCTTGGGCTACCGAGCGGCCCGTGGCATGCATGCCGGGGAACTCCGTGGAAAGTGCGAGGACCGCAGCCGCCAGTGAATCACACCCCTCCACGCTGAGCCCGGGCGTGTGTTGGACCAGAATGCCGCAAGCACTGTGGTCCACAGCGATCCAATTCCCGAGGATGTCGGGCCTGCGAGCGATGCGTGCACTGTCGGCTCGAAGCGCCTCTCGGCCCTCGTCCCACCGCAGCAGGGGCCGGCGAAACACCGAGCCGCCGAAGGCCAACGGTTCCGCAATCGAGGTCGGGCTCAG
>CAMCYM010000178.1 GCA_945883885.1 Chryseobacterium gleum | reverse complement strand
CGATACGTGGCAGAACGCCGACTTCGGAGACCCGTTCGCGGACCACATCGGCCTGGTCTCCGACGGCAGCGTCGTGCACACGGCGGCCACGGCGTACAGCCCCACCGTGCAGATGTCGTCGACGACCGCGAATGTGGAGGATGGGCAGCCGCACCTCGGACGGATCACCTGGGATCCGGCGACGCAGGAGGTGGCGGTGTACTTCGATTGCGTGCTGCGGCTCACAGCGGTCGTTGACCTCGTGGGGGACGTGTTCGGCGGGGATCCCGCGGTTTGGTGGGGCTTCACAGGCTCGACCGGGGGCTCTTTCAATGTCCAAACCGTCTGCCTCCAAGCGAACAGCCTCGCCACGCCTGAAGAGGTGGAGCTGTGTCTCGGGGCGGAGCTGACGCTGAATGCGGTAGGCGAGGCGGGCTCGGCGTACCTGTGGGAGCCGCCGGACTTTTTGAGCGACCCGACGGTGGCCAGTCCGGTGTGCACGCCTGCGGAGTCGGTGACGTATACGGTGACGTACACGGACGCGTGTGATGGGGTGGTGACGGACACCGTGGTCGTGGAGGTGGTGCCGCTGGAGCTGGCATGGATGGGTGGGCCGCCTTTTGAGGTGACGTGCGTCGAGGCGGAGGTGGAGCTGGGCGTTGCGGCGAGTCTCGGGGCGGGGGTGGACTACGTTTGGAGCGCGGAGCCGCCGGGCATCCTCGCCGGGGCGGCCGGGCCGCAGGCCACCGCGACGGGGGCGGGGACGGTGACGGTGGTGGCCACGGCCGGCGATGGCGCATGCACGGCTCAACTGACGACAGAAGTGGAAGAGGACGTGCAGCCCATCGCGGTGGAGCTGTCGGCCTCGGCCGATGCCATCGACTGCGACACGCCGGAGGTGCTGCTGACCGCGACGGCGGCCGCACCCGGTGCCGTCCTCACCTGGTCCGCCACGACAGGGGCCTTCGAGGCCCTCGACGCCACGGCGGCGACGCTGCTCGCCGGCGGCACCGTGACGGTCACGTCGCTCAACCCCGCGAACGGCTGCACCGCCACCGCCGCAGTCACCGTGCCCGAGGACTTCACCTACCCCGTGGTTGAGGCCGGCACAGCCGACACCTTGACGTGCCGCGCACCTGCCGCGCCCGTGCTGGGCGCCTCCTTCGGTCCCACCGGCTACACGGCCCAGTGGGAATGGGACGTGCCGAGCGGCGGCGTCCTCCTCGACCCGGCCACCCTCACCCCCACGGCCGCCGCTCCCGGCACGTACACCCTCACCGTGACCTTCCTGGAAAACGGCTGCACCGGCACCGACTCGCTGACCGTGGTCCTCGACCCGGAAGCGAGCGTCGACGCCTCGACCGCGGTGGCCCCGAACGTCTTCACGCCGGACGGCAACGACGTCAACCGCTACTTCCACCCGTTCCTGCCCGAGGACCCCAGCTTCAACCTGCTGGGCATCGTAGACCGGTACGATTTGGCAGTCTACAACCGCTGGGGCAACGAGGTGTACCGCACGAACGGCTTGCCGGTGCGTTGGGACGGCTTTACCGGAGCAGGCGATCCGCTCACGGAAGGCACCTACTACTACACGTGCAATTTCCGCATCGTGTGCGGCGGGGTCCAAGAACGCACCCTCCACGGCGCGGTGGAGCTGCTTCGTGGACCGGAGTGAGGGGGAATTCAGAAACGAATTGTACCTTCAGGGGATGGATCGGAAGGACTTCATCCGCACCGGATTGCTTGGGACCGGTGTGTTCGTGACGGGCGCTGCGGCGCTCGGCGCCACTTCGAATGGCATCGACGAATTGACGGGGCTCCGGCCCCTCGCGATGCCTCCGGACGTGGTGGGATTCAACCACTTGCCGGCAGATCTCGACGAGGCCGGTGACCACTACGTGGTGCACCGGGCCGCCACCCGGGGGCACGCAAACCGCGGCTGGCTGGACACCCACCACACGTTCAGCTTTTCAAGCTACTACAACCCCGAACGCATGCATTTCGGGGCGCTGCGCGTCATCAACGACGATGCGATTGCAGGCGGAAGGGGGTTTGGGACCCACCCGCACGACAACATGGAAATCGTCACGATTCCGCTCGAGGGCGACCTGCGCCACCGCGACAGCATGGGCAACACGTCGGTCATCGCGCACGGCGACGTGCAGGTGATGAGCGCGGGCACGGGCATCACGCACAGCGAGTTCAATGCGAACCCCGACCGGGACGTGAAGTTGCTGCAAATCTGGATGTTTCCGAAGCGCCGCTCGGTCGAGCCACGCTACGGCCAAATCTCCCTCGACACCCGCGACCGCCACAACCGGTTCCAACAAATCCTCTCGCCCTCCCCGGATGACGAGGGCGTGTGGGTCCACCAAGATGCGTGGTTCCACATGGGCCGCTTCGACCGCGGCCGCCGCGCGGACTACGCCATCCGCCGCCCGGGCAACGGGGTCTACGCCTTCGTCGTCGCCGGCTCGTTCCGCTTCACCGACACGGCGCTCGACCTCACCCTTGAAACGCGGGACGGGTTGGGGATTTGGAATGTGGCGTCCCTGCACTGCGAAGCCCTCACCGACGGCGCGGAGCTGCTGCTGATGGACGTACCGATGGTACTCTGAACCAGTGTGAGGGATGAGGCGCCTGCTTCGCAGGCGAGAGGGCGCGGCTTCGCCGCGAAGGGTGCCGGGGTCGCCGGCTTGAGGAAGTTCATTCCCGCTCGAGGGCGCGGAGGAGGACGCTGGGAGGTTGGGCGCCTCGCACGGCTACGGAATTCTTCGGGGTGAGGGCTGCAGGGGAGTCGGGTGAACGGGTGATGACGAAGTGTGGAACTGCGTGGATGCCGAACTGGGCAGCGAGTCGTTCGTCCGCCGCGAGTCCGGTGGCTGCGCCGGTGGCATCTGCGGGCAGGGCGCCGGGCGGGGCCAGCTCGTTCCAGAGGCGGGCGAGGAAGGCGGGGTCGTCGATGTTTTGGCCATCGGTGAAGTAGGCGCTGAACAGCCGGTGAAGCAGGTGCGGGGCGAAACCGAGGGGGAGGGCCTGTTGCAGCATTTGGTGCGCGCGGGTGGTATTTGCCGGCACCGCTCGGTCAAAGTTGAATTGCAGTCCTGCGGCCGCGGCGCGTTCTGCAACGGAGGCATGCATCGCGCGCGACTCCCCTTCTGAAATCCCCTTTGTCGCAGCCAGCGTGCTGTACACCGAGGCCCCCGGCGCCACGACGAGCTCGGGCGTCAGCCGGAAACTGTGCGGCACCACCACCACCGATCCCTCTTCAAACGCGGCCACGGCCTGTTTCAGGTGCTCTTCTCCGAGGTAACAAAAGGGACACACCACGTCGGTCCAAACGTGCACAAACACCGTATCTGCAGGAGTTCCCATGGCAGCGGCAGCGGGCAAACTGAGTTGAAGCAGAAGTGCAAAGGAGGCAAACATCGCAGGAAGGTACGAGTATCTTCGCGGCGTGGAAATCGCACTTGCCTTTCTGACGCTGGCCTTTCTGGAGATTGTGCTCGGCATCGACAACATCATTTTCATCAGCATCCTGACGAACAAGCTGCCCGAGCAGATGCGTCGGCGGGCGCGGACGGCCGGCATCGGTCTGGCGCTCGGGTTCCGCATCGCGATGCTGCTCGGAATTTCGTGGATCATGGGGTTCACGGCGCCGCTGTTCAGCGTGTGGGAACATGCGGTGAGCGGGCGGGATTTGGTCCTCCTCGGCGGCGGATTTTTCCTCCTGTGGAAGAGCACGCGGGAGATTTATGAAATCATGGAGGCGCACGAGGGGCATGGGGAGAAGGAGACGAAGGCCGTCGGCAGCTTTGCCTCCGCCATCGTCCAAATCGCGTTGCTCGACATCGTGTTCAGCTTCGACAGCATCCTCACCGCGATCGGCATGACCGATGACATCCCGGTCATGGTCGCTGCCATCGTTGTCTCGCTCGCGGTCATGCTGGCCTTCAGCGGCAAAATCGCGGCCATCATCGAGAAGCACCCGTCCTTGCAGGTGCTCTCGCTCGCCTTCCTCATCCTCATCGGCTGCCTCCTCGTCGCGGAGTCGATGGGCCAACACGTCCCCAAGGCCTACATCTACGTCGCAGTGGGCTTCTCTCTCCTCGTCGAGCTGGTCAACATCCGCGGCAACCTGCGTAGCGGAAAACAGGGATGAGGGGCGGCTCCGCCGCCAAACAGTGTGAGTGTGAGGGATGAGGCGCCGCTTCGCGGCGAAGGGAACAGGCGCGGCTTCGCCGCGGAGGGATGAGGTGTGAGGGTTGAGTGTGGAGGGATCCATGTCGTTCGAGGGAATCCCGAGGAAGTTCCAGAGGTAGAACTCGCCCTGCA